>NZ_JBEOPT010000018.1:0-99186 GCF_040310325.1 Pseudomonas sp. HY7a-MNA-CIBAN-0227
GCGGTAGTTCAGTCGGTTAGAATACCGGCCTGTCACGCCGGGGGTCGCGGGTTCGAGTCCCGTCCGCTGCGCCATATCTGTTCCAGGGCCCACTGAACGCCCTGAGACGCCAAGGCAAGTCGCAAGCTTGATTGGATCGATAGCAAAGACCCTGGTCGAAAGGCCGGGGTTTTTTGTGTCTGCAATTTGGAAAGGACGAATGCTGCAGGAGCTGGCAAGCAGCTCCTGCTGAAGGTCGGGTGGAAGTCAGAACCCCAGTTTATCCCGCAACCCGTAATACCAGGCCCCTAGCGCCGCAAACGGCGTGCGCAACAACTGCCCGCCCGGGAACGGGTAGTGCGGCAGGTCGGCAAACGCATCAAAACGCTCCGCCTGGCCCCGCAGCGCCTCCGCCAGTACCTTGCCTGCCAGGTGGGTGTAGGTGACGCCATGGCCGCTACAGCCCTGAGAATAATAGATATTGTCCCCCAGGCGACCGACCTGCGGCAGGCGCGATAGCGTCAGCAGGAAATTACCGGTCCAGGCGTAGTCGATCTTCACATCCTTGAGTTGCGGGAAGGCCTTGATCATCTTCGGCCGGATGATTGCTTCAATGTTTGCCGGGTCCCGTGCGCCATACACCACGCCGCCGCCGAAGATCAGGCGTTTGTCGCTGGTCAGTCGGTAGTAGTCCAGCAAGTAGTTGCAGTCTTCAACGCAGTAATCCTGCGGCAGCAGGGTTTTCGCCAACTCGTCACCCAGTGGCGCCGTGGTGATCACCTGGGTGCCGCACGGCATCGACTTGGCCGCCAACTCCGGCACCAGGTTGCCCAGGTAGGCATTGCCGGCGACAATGATGAACTTGGCCCTGACTTTGCCCTGTGCCGTATGCACGACCGGATTAGCCCCGCGCTCAATGCGCACCGCAGCAGATTGCTCGTAGATCGTGCCGCCCAGGGATTCCACCGCCGCCGCTTCCCCCAGCGCCAGGTTGAGCGGGTGGATATGCCCGCCGCTCATGTCCAGCAGGCCACCTATATAGTTGTCACAGGCGACCACTTCGCGAATGCGTCGCTCGTCCAGCAGTTCCAGTTGGGTATGGCCGTAGCGCTCCCACAGGCGCTTCTGCGATTCCAGATGGCCCATGTGCTTGCTATTCAGCGCGGCGAACACACCGCCGTCCTTCAGGTCGCACTGGATTTGGTACTTGGCCACCCGCTCGCGAATGATCCGGCCGCCTTCAAAGGCCATTTCCCCCAGCAACTGCGCCTGTTTCGGGCCGACACTGCGCTCGATCACATCGATGTCGCGGCTATAACTGTTGACGATCTGCCCGCCGTTGCGGCCTGACGCACCAAAGCCCACCTTGGCGGCTTCCAGCACCGTCACACGAAAGCCGTTCTCCAGCAGGAACAGCGCGCTGGAAAGGCCGGTGTAGCCGGCGCCAATCACGCACACATCGGTTTCGACTTCGCCTTGCAGGAGCGGGCGAGGAGGAACCGCATTCGCGGAAGCGGCGTAATACGACTGGGGATAGGGGGTGTTCGCCATCCTGGAACCTCTGTTTTATATTTTTTACGAGTGCGCCGATCCTACCTGAGTTGAAAATCCGCTGCCAGCCACCGGAAAAATACAGTTGTGCCAGCTGAAATTAAAAAATTCGCATATTCATAGGCTTAGCTGCAAAAAAGGTGTTGACACACTTCGGAAATTCCGTAGAATGCCGCCACACAGCAGGCACGTAGCTCAGTTGGTTAGAGCACCACCTTGACATGGTGGGGGTCGTTGGTTCGAGTCCAATCGCGCCTACCAAACAAAATCCGCTCTGCTGGGCGGTCTAGAAGGGCTCACCGAAAGGTGGGCCCTTTTTTGTTGTTTTCGATTTTCAAAATTTCCACTCAAAACGCCAACTTCCACGCACTCGATCTGCTTCGCGTAGTGACCGTCCTGGTAGTGCCTGGTCATCTTCTCATGCGCGCCTGGATGTGTGCCTGGGGGGGCTGCTGCTCGTAAAGTCATGCACCTAAAGCGCGGATTGAATCGCCCCTCACCTTCAGTAAGCCCTGGGCTGCCTTTCCCAGAGGGTGGCCACATATCCTTGCATAGCTGGGTGGGGTATGACATTCTTCTGCATAGGTAGGGGGGGTATAGTATGGCTCACACAGCTTCAAACAAAGACGATCTTCTTAAGCGTGTAAAGCGCATTGCTGGGCAAATCCAGGCAGTCGAAAGGGCTTTGGAGTCAGATCATGACTGTGCCAAAACGCTGCATTTGGTCGCCGCTACACGCGGAGCCATTAATGGGTTGATGGACGAAATCATCGAAGATCACGCTAGGGAGCACGTCGCTAACCCAGCGCTCAGCGATGAGGAGCGTAACAAGGGTGTGGAAGAGCTTCTTGAAGCTATCCGGCGCTATTCCAAGTGACGACGCGGGCTTGAACTGAATGAACAGCGACATCAGTTACACACACGAACACGTATTCCTCGGATCGGCACACGATGAAAATGCGAAACGCACCCTCTGGGTGGTAATGCTTACCGTCGTCATGATGGTCGGGGAAATTGCTGCCGGCTACATCACCGGTTCCATGGCCCTACTTGCCGATGGATTCCATATGGCGACCCACGCTGGCGCCTTGGGCATCGCCGCTGCGGCTTACGCGTATGCCAAGCGCAATGCGTCCAGCGCCCGTTACAGTTTTGGTACCGGTAAGGTTGGAGATTTGGGCGGTTTTGCGTCGGCCTTAATTCTGGGATTGGTTGCCCTGGGAATCGGCGTAGAGTCGGTGATTCGCCTGCTCCAGCCTACAGAAGTTCAATTCGGTACAGCCACGCTCATTGCCATCGTTGGCCTGATAGTCAATATCGTGAGCGCGCTGTTGCTCGGTCACGGTCATAACCATGACCACGAACACAGTCATAACCAAAATCGTCATGGCAACGATAACAATCTCCGGTCGGCATACGTTCATGTGATCGCAGATGCCCTGACGTCCGTTCTTGCCATTGCAGCCCTGCTCGCCGGGCGATATCTCGGCTGGGTCTGGCTGGATCCAGCGATGGGAATCGTCGGCGCTATTGTTATCGCACGGTGGGCGTGGAGCTTGATGAAGGCGACTGCTGGCGTCCTACTGGATCAAACTGACGACCATGTTGCGGAGGAAATTCGCGAACTGGTTGAACAGCCTGGCGATGCGACCATTACAGACTTACACGTCTGGCGGGTCGGGCCAGAAGCCCATGCGGCAATTGTAAGTGTTCTAGGTAAGTCCACTACGAATGCGGATAACATTCGTGAACGCTTAAAGCCTGTCCACGAAGTGAGCCACCTCACCGTTGAGTTTCGTGCCGTCTCTCCAGCATAGTATTCCATGAGGAGGCCAAGTGGCCCCTTCGTTGGCTCTTTGATCAATCTCCCTGACCTTGGCTCAAAACGCATCCGTAGACGTGCAGGCAAGTCAGTGCTTGTTCCACTCTGTATTTTCCTCCGGAGCCTGCCATGCCATTAAACAAGCGCGACCACGCTCGCATCGAGCGCCGTCTGATTGCGACTCTTACAGAAGCCTGCGAAATAGCTAAAGCTGAAATCAGTGGATTTGATTGGCTGACTCATAAGGTTGACTACCAAGCGTTTTCACAAAGTCTGCGAGTGATCTGGGTATTTGATACCCGGACAAACAAGGAGCAGGCACTTTCAGCTGGACGGGACGCGCGAATGCGTGAGTTGACCGCCATGGCGTTGAGCGAAGCGGATGTTGAAGTGAGCCAATTAGAACGCTGCGTGCGCTTCGACTCAGAAGAAGAGTGCCAGATAAATCATGCTGGAGATTGGCGTAGGCGCCTGGCACAACTGTGTGCGGTGCGGGGTAAAGTGCTGGCTAAAGATATTGAGAATCCCTGAGTATCTCGACGTGTCAGCTTAGTGGTGACTTTTGCGTGAGCTGCCAGGGCACGGTGATGGTCAGCATCAACGATCACCTAGATATCCGGCGGGTGTTCGAAGGATTTCGCCTGGACACGATGGATATTTGCTACAGCACCGCGAACCCAAGGAAAGGGACAGTCGCTGTGAGAGGCGAACTGGCAGTTATGAACAGGTAGTCTGCCGGGATGCCCAAGCGTATGTGAGGGCCATTACCTTTAAATAGTGAATGCAGAAAAACCTCTACAGATTTATCTCTTTTTAGGTGATAAAAGTGACTAAATCAAATTGGACTTGGGTGATGGGGCTGCAATGGACTGTGATTACAGTTTTTCTGATGATTTGCTGGGCGCTACTCATAGCCCTACTCATAAAAAAGCTATGGGCCTGAAACGTAAAGCCTCGGAGGTTCGCGACTCCAGGGCTTCTATTTTGCCCCCATCCCTTAATGGCTGGCGAACGTGGCTGGGAGATTACCAGCGGCGTTTGGATATTTCACTACGACTATAGGTGATTGTGTTCGGTCAGTGTAGAGACTGGTTTCAGACCCACTAATTATTTCCGGAGCTGAACTTGAAGAGTGAGTTTATAGCTGTGGTGACTTTTGAAGTGGTAAGACTGGAGCTGCCACATCTAGATGTGAAGTTGGTAAGGTCAAAAGAAGTGCTGATTGTTACTTAAAGGGCCTCATGCTCGATCTGCTTTTAGTGAGACTGTGACGCACAAGCCGCGTTTCTGCACCGGATCTGTAAACGTCAACTGCATGCGTGCCGCAGTTCGATCGGTGATTGCCTTGACGATTGACAGCCCAAGCCCGGAACCGGCTTCGTCGGTTCCCAGGCTGCGATAGAACGGATCAAATACCCGTTCTTGTTCCTCTATTGCGATTCCAGGGCCTGAATCCTTGACTTGCAGCTGGACGGTGCCTGGCGACCGCTCAACCGACAGGTCAATTCGCCCGCCCTGAGGGGTATAGCGAATAGCGTTATCAACCAGATTTTTGACCAAGGTGAACAGATCCATTTCGTTGAAAGTAACCTGCACGTCTTCGGCGCTTTCGACACCGATATCGATCTGTTTGCGCTCGGCCAGCGGCAATAGATCTTCCAACACCTGTCGATAAACTCCATGCACTGAAACCGCTGTTTGTACCCGGACCGATGCCGATTGTGCGGCAGCCAAGGTAAGCAACTGATCGATCAGTTTTCTGCCGCGCTCGATGCCCCGCGACAGTGGCAATAATCGCTCCCTGGTCACCTCCGACATGTCTGTGGCCGCCAGTCCTTCGGCTTGCAGGGACAGTGCTGTCATGGGCGAGCGAAGTTCATGGGCGGCATCAGCGACAAACCGACGCTGGCTGTCCATGGACTGTGCGACGCGCGCCAGCAAGCGATTGATGGCCACGACGAACGGGCGGACTTCAGTGGGCAGATGCTGCTCATCAACCGGATGCAGTTCCTGCTCGGCACGTTGGTCGATTTCCGTGGCGAGCATTGCAATTGGACGAAACAGCTTGCGCACCAGGTCGCTGACCACCAACAACAGGACCGGGAACAAAATCAGGAAGGGCAGCAAGCTGCGCCAGGCGCTTTCCCGGGCGTCCTTGTCGCGGGCACCTGACTCCTGGGCAACAGCAATGCGTTCGCCGTGAGCGGTCGTTCTGACCAGTACGCGAAAAGCTTCGCCAGCGACCTCAACCGTGGACAGACCATCGGCCAAGGTCGTGGGAAATGGCAATGGCATGACCTCATCGGTGTTTCCGGAGGCGTGTTTACCGTCGTCCAGGTACTGAATGATGACTCGGGACTCTTCATCATCGCCCTCTATTGCTTTGCCCTGCGGGTATTGCAGGGTCATCTGCTGACGATCAAACAGCATGGCCACTTGGCGCAAGGTGTCGTCTTGCTGTTCGTGGGCTTCTTCAAAGGCTGAAACGAATGCAAAAATGCTGGCAACGATTGCGACCAGCAGAATCGCCAGCGACAGCACCACGGAAAGTCGCAGTTGCACCGACTCACTCAAACGTTTTTTGAAACCATCCATCCCATGCCCCTGACGTTCTTGATGACGTGACTTCCCAACTTGCGCCGCAAGGCGTGAATCAAGAACTCGATGGCGTTGCTTTCTACCTCGTTGCCCCAGCCATAGAGGCGATCTTCGAGCTCGCTGCGCGAGAGAATCGCACCTGGGCGGATCAACAGTGCTTGCAGCAGCGCAAATTCGCGGCTGGAAAGCGCGATGCCGCTGTGTTCCTCGGTGCTGGCCTCCTTGGAAAGCAGGTCCAGCGACACCACGCCGTTGCCGAGTAAGGGCAGGGCGCTGCCGCCTTTGCGCCGCAGCACCGCACGCATACGCGCGAGCAATTCAGCCATGTCGAAGGGTTTGAGCAGGTAGTCGTCAGCGCCGCCGTCGAGGCCGCGCAACCGATCATCGAGGCTGTCGCGGGCGGTAATGATGAGCAAGGGAACAGGGTTGCCGCCGGCGCGAATGCTGGTCAGTATTTCCAGGCCATCCTTACCGGGCAGGCCCAGGTCCAACAGCACCAGGTCGTAGTGCTGCGTGTCCAGTGCGGCCAGGCCCGTGAGGCCATTCTTGACCCAGTCGGCGGCGTAACTCGCATCGCTGAGCGCGCGCTGGATCGCATCGCCAATCATCGGATCGTCTTCGACCAGCAGTATCCGCATGTCCCTCTCCGGAAAAATAAGGCGCGATGGGGATGACCGTTGCGCCTGTATTGAAGCACCTGTGCAGGCATTTGTCCGCAGCCCAATCCCGTGTCAGCCCTTCATCGAGTCAAAGGCCTTCAGCAAATCATCCATCGCGGCCTTGCAGTCACCCAGGTTCGGGCTGTCGATACGCAACGCAGAGAGTGCCCGGTCAATGGCCTTGTCCAAGACATGCCAGTCGCTGGCGGCCCGAGGCTTGATGCCGGCCTCGGCGGAGTCCCAGGTTGTCTCCAGATCCTTGATCCGGGTTTTCGCACCGGGCAGGTCGTTTTTGGCGACGAGGGCGGCAACGTCAGCGGCTATGGTACGGAACTCGGATAGGTCACCCAGTTTCGAGTCCGCTTGACTCTGGCTGCTCGCCGAGCTCAACGTGACATTTTCTTTGGGTTTATCGGCGGGTTTCGAGCAGCCGGCGGCAATGCTCAGCAAAAAGATCGACGAGACGATGGCGACGTGACGAATAAGATTTTGAACGTGGCGCATGTTGATTTCCTTGATTGGCTTTTGAAGGTTTATTGGGTGATGGTTTTGCGATTACCGACGCTGATTTGCGCGACGGCAACCAACAGAACAATGACGCAGAGGAAGAGGGCGCTGGTCCAACTGGAACCCATGCCCAAGCCACCATAGGTCTTGGCCTGGGTCAGCAAGTCACCGAGGGAGGCACCGAATGGCCGGGTCAGGATGTAGGCGATCCAGAAGGTCAGCACCACATTGGCACCCAGGCGCCAGGCCAGCAGGGTGACGGCGATCATTACGGCGAAGATCACGGCACCCAGCGTAAAGCCTAAGCCCAGTGCTTCAGTCGCCAGGTCGCCGGCAGCCGTACCAAGGGCAAAGGTGCAGAGCACCGTCGCCCAATAGAACAACTCTCGCCGAGGAGTGACAATGTCGCGGATCGACAGGCTGTGCTCCATCCGGTACCAGATCAGGAAGTTGCTCGCCAGCAGCACCGAGAAAATTGCCGTGCTGGTGTACAGGCTGACGTCCAGCTTATCGGTGAGGATATCGGTGATCTGGGTGCCGACGACGCTCACCAGCACCACGGTCAGCCAGTAGATCCAGGGAGTGTAGGCTTTGGTACGCATCTGGCAGAACAGCGCGACCGCGAGCAAGGCGGCCATGCCGATGCTGGTCCAGCCCGCGCCGAAACCTGCATCGACGGCAAGATAGTCTGCGCCGGTTTCGCCCACGGTCGTGGACAGGATCTTGATCACCCAGAATGACAGCGTCACCTCGGGAACTTTGTTCAGCCAGCGGGCTGCTGTGGCATTCATCTGGGTTACCTTTCCTTAACCGCGCTATCGTTGGCGCAGGGGAGAAGGTAAGGCACGAAACTTAGCTGGGGCTGAGGGATGATCATCATTGATCCATTCCAGGCGCTTGAATCCGCCAATGATCATAAATCTTGCGGTGACTGGAGCGATCACTCAATCAGTACATGGGCTGTTCCCATAGTAGTGAGACAAACCACGCTACCGGCCCGTGGAGCCTGCAGGCCGGAACTGCGCACCAATATTGCTCGGCCGGGCCCGAGCTTGCTGGGTTGCAACTCCACGGTCAGGGTGCAGGTGTTGCCGCCGAAATCCCGATCGGTCACCACCCCGCGACACCCCGAATCAGCTGTCGTGCTGACTTGCAACTGCTCGGGCCGCAGCATGATCTGCGCCGTGTCGCGGTTCACCTTGCTGTTGACCGCGATACGCCCCAAATCGCAATGGGCCCAGCCGGCTTCGATCCTCGCGGGCATGACTACGGCATCGCCGAGGAACAGGGCGGTCTGCTCGTCGTTGGGAAACTGATACAGATCCATGGGGTGGCCGGATTGCACCAGGCGCCCTTGGCGCATCACGGCCAACTGATTGGCGAAAGACAGGGCTTCGCTCTGGTCATGGGTCACCAGAATGGTGGTGACGCCTGCGTCCTCCAGCAGCCGTGCGACCATTTTGCGCATCGACACGCGCAAGCCGGTGTCCAGCGCTGAAAACGGCTCATCCAGCAGCATCAGCCTTGGCTGTTGCGCCAGCGCCCGGGCCAGCGCCACACGCTGTTGCTGCCCACCGGACAGTTCATGGGGCCAACGCTTGGCCATGTGGGCATCGAGGGCCACGCGGTCCATCAGTTCCGCGATGCGCTGCTGCCTGGCATCGCCCTTGACGGTTAGGCCGAAGCCGATGTTGGCGGCCACTGTCATGTGGGGGAACAAGGCGCCGTCTTGTGGGACGTAACCGATCTTCCGCTGATGGGCCGGTACTGCATGACTGTCATCCACCAGCCGTTGGCCGTTGAGCGTGAGGCTGCCGGAGTCGGGGAATTCGAACCCGGCAATCATCCGCAACAAAGTGGTTTTACCCGAACCTGAAGGCCCGACGATGACTGTTCGACTGCCGGTGGGTACCGACAGGTTGATGTTTTCCAAGGCGCGTTGAGTGCCAAAGGATTTGCAGATCGAGGTGAGTTCGAGGGAGTTCATCGGCCAGCCGTACGTTTGGATTGGTGATAAAGAAGGCCGGTCAGCGGCAGCGACAGCAGGATCATCAGTAGCGCATAAGGGGCTGCTGCCGCGTAGTCAATTTCGCTGGTCATGGCCCAGAAGCCGGTAGCCAGGGTGCGGGTGCCGTTGGGGGCCAACAGCAGGGTGGCGGTCAGCTCATTGGTGATTGCCAGGAACACCAAAGCGCTACCTGCGGCCGCAGCCGGCGCGGCTAGACGCATGGTGATCAGCCACAGGGCCCGGCCGGGAGAACGGCCGAGGCTGCGGGCGATGTTTTCCAGTTCCACCGGTGCCTGGGCGATGCCAGCGCGCAAACTCACCAGCGCCCGGGGCAAGAACATCAGCAGGTAGGCGAGCAGCACGGTGATCGTGGTCTGGTAGATCGGCCGGGCGAAGTGGATGGTCATGGTCACCAAGGCCAGGGCCACGACGATGCCGGGCAGCGAACTGGTGATGTAGTTGCAGCTTTCCAGCACCCGTTGCAAGCGACCTGGTGCACGAATCGACAGCCAGGCAATCGGCACCGCCGCGCAGGTGGTCAGTACCGCGCCAGCAATCCCCAGCAGCAGGGTTTGCTCCAGCGCGGGCAGCAAATCCCCCGGTTGCCAGACCTCACGGCCACCGGCAATCAGCCATTTGCCCAAGGTGATCAGCGGCACGCCCAAGGCCACCAGGCAGGTGACGATCTGCAGGCTCAGGGCGAGGGCGGTGGTTCCCGCATTCAGCCGCACGACACGCTGCTCCCGGGCACTACCCGAGCCTACGCGAGCATAACGGGCATTGCCTCGGGCTGCCGATTCGGCGGTGAGCATCGCCAGGCAACACAGCGCCAGCACTGCCGCCAGCATGTTCGCCGCCGGGCCATTGAAGGTGGATTTGAACTGATCGAAGATCGCCGTGGTGAAGGTGTCAAAGCGGATCATTGCGTACAGGCCGTATTCGGCCAGTAGGTGCAGGCCCACCAGTAGCGCGCCGCCGCAGATGGCCATGCGCAGTTGTGGCAGTATCACCCGGAAAAATACCGCCCAGGGCTTGAGCCCGAGGGATTCGGCCACGTCTTCGATGGCAGGATCAAGCCGGCGCAATGTCGCGGCCACCGGCAAGTAGAGAAAAGGGAAATAGGCGATCACCGACACCAGCACGCCAGCCGGCAAACCGTGAATCGATGGCACCAGGCTGACCCATGCGTAGCTGTGAACGAAGGCCGGCACCGCCAGCGGTGCAACGGCCAGCAATGACCAGGCGCGCCGCCCCGGCAGGTCGGTCCGTTCGGTGAGCCAGGCTAGGGCAATGCCCAACACCACGCACAAGGGCAAGGTGATCACCACCAGCAGCACGGTGTTGATCAACAACTCGAACACTCGCGGCCGAAATACCAGCGCTTCGATCTGTGCCCAGCCGATTTGCCAGGACACGCCGATGACAAAGGCAATTGGCAGCAGCGCCAGCAGCGAAACCAACACCGATAAACCGGTCACCCACGCGCCACCGCGGCTTTTGAACGGGTCACGGGAGCGTTTTGGCGAACGGGCAGGTATCGCTTGCGCGACACTCGTTTGCAGGGTTTCAGGCAGCAAGTTAGAGCAATCCGGCCTGGATCATGAGTTCGACGGCTTTTTTGCTATCTAGCTTGGAGGCGTCGACCTTCGGCGCATCGAGTTGCGCCAGCGGCACCAGTTTCGGGTTCGACTGGGCGTTCTGGCCCACAGCGTATTCGAACGACTTGCCGGTCTTGAGAATCGCCTGGCCGTCCTTGCCGGTGATCCACTTCAAGAAGGCCTGAGCCTGTTCCTTGTGTTTGCTGGAAGCCAGGACACCACCACCAGAGATGCTGACAAAGGCGCCCGGATCCTGATGCTTGAAGTAGTGCAGGGAGGTGTTCTTACTGTTTTCGCCAGTCTTGGCCTGATCGACGAAGCTGTAGTAGTGATAAATCACGCCGCTGTCGACCTGGCCGGCGTTGACGGCCTTGAGCACAGCGCTGTTGCCACGGTAGAGGGTGGTATTGGCTTTCATCGCCTTGAGCCAGTCGAGGGTGGCGGCTTCGCCCTTGAGTTCGAGCACAGCGGCGACGATGGCCTGGAAGTCGGCGCCGGCCGGGGACGCGGCCCAGCGGCCTTTCCAGCTTGGCGAGGCGAGGTCCAGCAAGGTTTTTGGCAGATCGGCTTCTTTCAGCTTGCCCGGGTTGTAGACAAACACCGTGGAGCGCGCGGCGATGCCCAGCCACTTGCCGTGGGCCGGGCGATAGGCGGCGCCGACTTGTTCCAGAGTGGTCGGCGCCACGGGTACCAACAGCCCCGCGTTGTCCACCAGCACCATGGCCGGGGAGTTTTCGGTCAGAAACACATCCGCCGGAGACGCGGCGCCTTCCTGGACGATCTGGTTGCCCATCTCGGTATCGTCACCATTGCGTAAGGTCACCTTGATCCCGGTTTCCTTGGTAAACCCTTCGACCCAGGATTTGGTCAGACTTTCATGTTGAGCGTTGTAGACCACAATGCCGTCAGTGTCTGTAGTGGCGTAGACGTGTCCGGCACTGAACAGTGTGGTGGCCAGCAGGGCTTTTTTGAGGACCGAAGAGAGAGGGGTAGTCATGCGGTGGAAGTTCCTGTTTTTTGATTTTATGCACGTGAAAGCGACAACGGCTCTTAACCAATACGAATCATTTGCATGTTTAAGCGAGGCGAATGTAGAGCTGGGAATGAGAAAAAAACGTCAAATAAATCGTTAATGAGTGTGATCTGCGCTCATCCCCCCCCACAAACTTTATTGGTTTGCAGCAACAGTTTTTCTTGTTGGACACGTCCGCTGCCAAGCAGCAAAGATGCCCACCACTGACGCTAGACCTTTCAGGTCAATAATAAAAATCCGAGTCGGGCTGTCCGCCATATCCAGAAGCGAATCTGACGTTCTCGTCTTTTTCGTTCCAGCGTTACTGGCGACGCGGCACGCAATCAAGGACTCACGCCATGCAAACAGTTGTGAACCTATGGCCGCTGATCGGCGTACTTGTCATCGTGGTCGGCTTTGTGTTGCGCTTCAATCCGCTGCTGGTAGTGACTGCTGCGGCGATTGCCACCGGGCTTGCTGCTCAATTTCCCCTGGAAAAAATCCTCGCCACCATGGGCGACGGCTTCATGCAAACCCGTGCCTTGCAACTGATTCTGTTGTTGCCGTTGGCGGTAATCGGCTTGCTGGAGCGTCATGGCTTGCGACTGCATGCGCAGAACTGGATCGCCCGGTTTGAGCGGGCTACCGTCGGTCGCCTGCTGATTATCTACCTGTTTGTCCGCGAGTCTACGGCTGCCATGGGGCTGACCAGTCTTGGTGGGCATCCGCAGATGGTGCGTCCGCTCCTGGCGCCAATGGCTGAAGGCGCAGCTGAAAAGCGCTACGGGAAAATCCCGGAAAAGCTTCGCCACAAAGTCTTGGCCATGTGTGCCGCGACTGACAATGTGGGCCTGTTTTTTGGTGAAGATATCTTTGTCGCTTTTGGCGCGATTGCGCTGATGCATACCTTCCTGCTGGGTTCGGGGATTGATGTCGAACCGCTGCATATCGCCGTTTGGGGCATCCCCACCGCGATTTGCGCCTTCATCATTCATGCGATACGCCTGCACCGTTTTGACCGAATGCTGACCCGTGAGTTGTCGCCCGTAGCGCCGGCTGTCACCCAGACGGAGGCGGCACAATGATCATCTCCATTCAATACCTGTACTGGCTGGCCGGGGTTTTGCTGTTGATCACCGCCGGGATGATTCTGGCTGACCGAACGCACCCCAAGCGCTGGTCCAGTTCGTTGTTTTGGCTGCTGTTCGCCATCCCTTTTCTGGTGGGGGAGCGCATACCCTCGATTGCAATTGGCATCGGTGTCGTGCTGATGGCGGTCATCGCTGGCCTTGGCGGTGTAGGCCGTGGCGCTCATGCTGAGTTGCATGACAAGGACTCTCGTGCGAGTGCCGGTCGGCTGGGTCATAAACTATTTATCCCGGCCCTGGCGATTCCGCTGACTACGGTGATCGGCTCGGTGTTGCTCAAACACACCGAAATCGGTGGCGTACCACTGCTTGACCCGAAAAACACCACCTTTGTTTCCCTGGGTGTGGGCTGTCTGATCGCCTTGGCGCTGGCTTGCTGGCTGACCCGTGACACGCCGGTGCAGGCCTTGCGCGAATCCCGACGCCTGACTGAGGCGCTTGGCTGGGCAATGGTTCTGCCGCAGATGCTGGCGATGCTCGGCCTGCTCTTCAACGAGGCTGGAGTCGGCACCGCCGTGGCCCACGTCGCCACCACCTACATCAACCTGGACTTCAAGTTGGTGGCGGTGATGGTCTACGTGCTGGGCATGGCATTGTTTACGGTGATTATGGGTAATGGTTTCGCGGCGTTTCCGGTGATGACCGGCGGGATTGGTGTGCCGGTGCTGGTGGGTGTCTACGGTGGCAACCCGGCGGTGATGGCTGCTATCGGCATGTTCTCCGGCTACTGCGGTACGCTGATGACGCCAATGGCGGCGAACTTCAATATCGTGCCGGCCGCGTTGCTGGAGCTGCCCGACAAAAACGCGGTGATCAAGGCGCAAATGCCGACCGCGCTGATGATGCTGGTGGTCAATATCGTTCTTCTTTACCTGCTGATGTGAGGCAATGATGCAAACACTGCTGCTCACCGGTTTCGAACCCTTCGACCAAGACACCGTCAATCCTTCCTGGGAAGCCGTGCGCCTGCTGGATGGCGTGCAACTGAGCGACGACCTGCGCATTATCGCCCGGCAACTACCTTGTGCCTTCGCCACCGCTGGCGTCAGGTTGAATGAACTGCTGGTCGAGCATCGTCCGCAGATGGTCATCGCCATCGGGCTGGCTTGCGGGCGTAGTGATATTTCCATCGAGCGGGTGGCGATCAACCTCAATGATGCACGGATCCCGGATAATATCGGCCACCAACCTATCGACACTCCTGTGGTGCCCGATGGTCCCGCCGCCTACTTCAGCACTTTACCTATCAAGGCTATGGTGAAAGCGCTACGGGACGGAGGGATTCGCGCTTCGGTTTCGCAAACGGCCGGCACCTTTGTGTGTAATCAGGTGTTCTACAGCCTGCAACACGCACTTGCTGGATCGTCAGTGCGCAGTGGTTTCATTCACGTGCCCCTCCTGCCAGAACAAGCCTTGCGTGCGATATCAGGGCAGCCTTCGATGGCTTTGGCAACGTTGGTTGAAGGATTGCAGATTGCTGCGCTGACGGCATGGAACACACAGGTGGACGTAGCAGAAACGGGAGGGCAGGTCAGTTGACATCATTGGGCCTCATGCCTGCCGTCCCGGGAAAAACAGCTCAAAACATGTCACCCCGTCTTCACTGCTGACGCTGTACCGACCGTTATGCAGTTGCATGATCGTCGCGACGATGGACAGTCCCAGGCCATTGATGCGGTCGGCGATGTCATCGCGGGCGGTGAGGAGCACACCGGAGTGTCGGCCTCTTTGCGCAGGCGGCGCAGGACTTCCCAACCGTCCATTTTCGGCATCATCACAGCCCTGGATCAGTGGGGTTGCGGGGGCGCAAGCAAGTGTAGCCCGATCAATTATCATTGGTGCAGCCAAGGCCATATACCTGATAGTCCAGCACATGTTCCCGACCCTGGTGGTCCAGGTAGTTGAGGCGGGCGGGGATGATTCCACATTGATCCGAGATATCGGTGCTGGACAGCGCCTTGTCGACATCCAGGTGGACGAAGAAGCCGGTCTTGTCATGGATCACGGGAGCGGCTGGCGAAGTGCTGGCAAAGGCTGAACCGGTGCCCAGCATCAACAGGCTGGCGGCGATCAGGCAGAGCTTGCTGATTGGTTTCATGGTGTGGACCCTTTCATTATCAGTAGGAAGTTGTGTCACTGGGTGTGGGTGACTGACGACTTCACTGTATGAAGTGAGGGTGCTGGTAACGCTGACAACTCAATGACAAGTTTGTAATGCAATGGGAGGGCGCTTTCCACGTCCTCGTCCGTTTACAAGCCCTGGGTCGATCCGTAGATTGCAGCAGGCAAGTGGTTCGTCAGGGCCCAAGACCGGGCGACGAGAGCGAGAGGAAGCCGAGCAGTGTCCGCCAAAGGTTCAGCCGTATTTGATAGCCGGTACCGTGCATTTCTGTTTGATATGGACGGGACCATTCTCAACTCCATCGCCGCCGCAGAGCGTGTCTGGGCAGCCTGGGCCAAGCGCCATGGCCTGGATGTGCAGGCGTTCCTGACCACCATTCATGGCGTTCGGGCCATTGACACCATCACCCGGCAGGCCTTGCCTGGAGTGGATGCATGCGCTGAGGCGCGGGGCATTGCCGAGGCCGAGATCGAGGACATCGAGGGCGTGGTGGCAATCCCTGGCGCGGTGGAGTTTTTGAAAACGCTGCCCGGCAATCAATGGGCAGTGGTGACGTCTGCACCCAGGGCATTGGCCCTGCGCCGTTTGCAAGCGGCAGGAATCGTCCCGCCAGCAGTTATGGTGACGGCTGAGGATGTCGCCAGCGGCAAGCCTGATCCGACTTGTTACCTGTTGGGGGCGCAACGGTTGGGCGTGCCAGCCCAGCAATGCCTGGTCTTTGAGGATGCTACGGTTGGTATCCTGGCCGGAGAGGCGGCGGGGGCGGATGTCATGGTGGTTACGTCCGCGCACTTGACTCCCATGACGACAGAGCACGCAACGATTGTTGGTTATGAGCAATGGCTGGCCGATCGTGACGAAGACGGTTTCCTGCGGTTGCTGCCTCAGCAGCACTGAGATGAAAAAGGTCAGACCTTTTACGAGGTCCGGCCTTGGTCGATGCCGGGAGGGCATGCTGGAGGCTGATTATTGGCCAGGGTCTGCAACCGCGTGCCTCGGATGCCCTGACGCGAAATCACCATCTCCTTGAGGATTTCATGAGCCAGCCTGGCAATCGCTTCAGCTCCCCGGTAATGCGCGCGGACGATCCCGGTCACTGCAAAGTGATCGGCATCCGGGCCGCTGAGGATTGCTGACAGGGTGCCGTCGGCATGCAGCGTGCAGACAACGTTGTAACTAGGTAAACGCGCCGTCAGGGCGGCCTCGATTTCGGATTTGCTGAGAGTGTCCATCTGCTTTAGAGCCTTTTACAGACCATGCAGGTCCAAGCATAGATTCTACTGAAGGACTGTAAATGATGGCGATCTAATACTAGGGTTGCTACATTTCTAGAGCGAGTTGAGCGCTGCTCCCCGTTAGGATGAAGTTTTCTCATGGGCGTTACGGGAGGCCCGTCGGCGCAGTTTTCGATGAATGGCGGCTTGAATCGGCTTGAGGCAGAAGAATAATAGATAGCCGCACAGAAACAGCGCCAGATCCGGCCAGCAAGGAGCGTCCGGGTTGCTGGCATCTTCTATTTCGAACCTTGCGCCGTACCCCACAGCCACGAAGGCCAGCCCAATAAGCAGGGCAATAATCCAGGATTTGGAGAAATAAGGCTGCTTGCTGGTTCGCCTCATTAACGTGCTCCTGCGTGCACTGTAAGGTTTTATTACATTTCTATCGGCATTCGGCTGCCGAATTGATCGCAAGTTCCCTTGGCGGGCGTGCGCGATTGCAGCGTTGGGCTAATACTGAGAAACGCTTGTGCAACCGTCCAAAAATGTCTTCAACGATGGGGAACACACATCATGTTGACCCACTGGCTTCTCGCGGCTGTTCATCTGCTGGCTTTCGCCATGGCCTTTGCGGCCGTACTGGCTCGTGGCAAGACTCTGCGCAGCCTGACAAGCACAGACTTATCGCCGGTTCGGCAGGTATTGATTGCGGATAATTTCTGGGGGATCAGTGCGTTGGTGCTGCTCATAACGGGCGGTATGCGCGCCTTTGGTGGCTTTGAGAAAGGCACCGAGTACTACCTTCAACAGCCGTTGTTTTACCTGAAAATGACCTTGTTCATTTTTATTCTGTTGCTGGAAATCGTACCGATGATCCGTTTGATCAAATGGCGGATTGCATTGGCTCGTGGCAACCGCCATGACCTATGCAAGGCCGGACTGTTTGCGCGCATCAGTTATGTTCAAGCGTTATTGATTGTGTTGATGGTCATTGCGGCAAGCGGCATGGCACGGGGCGTCAGCCTGGGTTGACGAAGCCTGGAGCACAGAGGGGGAGTGAGCGCTGCGTTGATCACGGCAAACCGCGAACAGGCCAAGGGGCTTTCGCCAGCCGTTACAGTGAACGAAAGGGCTGGCTACTGGAGAAGCTTCAAGGTGTTTCGTGTTTGTCCGGGGCAGTCAGGCCCGCCTGGATGCGTTGGTAGATCTCTTCACGATGCACTGCAACATTCTTGGGCGCATTGATGCCGATTCTCACTTGCTGGCCGCTAACGCCCAGAATGGTGATCGTAATGTCATCACCGATGTTTATGCTTTCACCAACTTTGCGGGTGAGTATCAGCATGGACTTCTCCTTGATTGCTTTGAAGGACAAATGTTTCAGACAGGGCAGATGTCGGTTGTGTGTAGCTTGCTGTGACGCGCTTCCCTGTGGCAGCTTCTTTTAGGACGCATAGAGGCCGCATTAATTCCCATGGCGCCATCATACAGGTCTGAGAAACATCATTCGCATTGTTTAAGCCAGCGTTTATGACGGCCAGAATAGACAGTGAATGATAAAGTTGCCTCTTTGATTCTTAAAGGAGCAGGGCAGTGCGTAAAGTAGCGATGGCAATTGTGGTGTTGGCATTGGCTGGTTGTGGTGAAGGTCGCAGTGTTGATACCCCCAGGGCCAAGCCTGCAGCCGCTGAGGTCCAGCCCCAGGCGTCAACGATTGGAGCCCAGGAGTGGGACGTATGGGTAGGCCCGCCAGACCATAAGCTGCAGGCGTTGACGGATCTGACCGCGTGGTTGCTCGAACATGGATTCAGTTTTTATCTGGTCAAGGAAGACGGCAAGGATCAGGTTCTGATGGGGCCTTTCAGCAGCAAGGCCGAGGCCGAGGCGAAGCAGGTACAGTTAACGGAAAAACTGGCCAAGGCCAAGAAAAATGACACTGTGTCGCAGGTCATCGAACACAAGGTCGCACAGTAAGAAGAGGGCGAGCGCACATATAAGGTTCCGCTCGCCTACTCTCATTCAGTCGCAGGCTTTCAAGTTCACCGGGCCGACGAACTCATTGCCGCGTCCCATCACACACGCCATGGTTTGATTGCGCTGGCGTTCCCAGGGCTGTGCCGGATAGGTCTTGTTCCAGGCTTCGTACAACTGACGGTCCTGTTTCGACAGGCGCAAGCCGTACTGTTTGCTCATATAGAAGTACGTCCGGGCGATCATGCCGCGTATGGACGGTCGGGGCATGACCTTCTTGGCCTTGAAGTCCACCTGGGTCAGGCATGAACCGTATTGCCCGCTTTGCACCGGCAGCCAGCCAAAACTGAAGTTGCTGCGATCGCCGTTGACCTCGCCGATGCTCGGCACCAAGTTGTGCAGATCCGCTTCGGCACGCTTGTAGACGGCGTCGTAGCGGGTGCAGTTCTTGCGTCCGCCGTCCTGCCAACACTGGCGTTGATGGCCGATCTGCCAAGCGGGAACAATGTGTTCCCATTCAATCCGTGCCGCGCGGTTGGCGTTTTTGCGTGGGATGTAGCCGCAGGCTTTCAGGTCCACCCGGTTTGCGGTGTATTTGCATCCACAGTAGAACTCCGTGGATTGCGGGGCGTAGAGCTTCCAGGCGATTTTCTTGGCTTCACTGAAGGTTCGGGGTGCCTGGGCATGAGCGGTGATAGCGAAAAAAAGGCACAGCACGGTAAAGAAACGCACACTCATTGAATCAATCTTCCTTCGGCACAACCCAGAAAATATGCACGCCGCCGTCATCACGATGGGCAAGGGTGACGTTGTCGTTTTCTGCAATCTCTTCCAGCAATCGCTCCCATTCATCCACTGGCTCATCCGGCAAACGGAAGATCAAGGCTGCCTTGGCTTTCTGAGCGTTGGTCGAATTGATGATTTTCTGCACGCGAACCGCCAGGAGTTCGTAGGCATCAGGAGGTTTCGGTGCTGCTTGGGAAGGCTTTGCCACGGAGTAGTCCTTATTAAGCTGTACGAACATACAGTATTTAACTGTGAGCAAATTCGCAACTGCTTAAAATTCAATAAGGCCCCTATGACAATGATTTATCGGTTTTTGTGCAAGATGACTTTGTTTTTTAAGGTTTTTTACGAAGAGGTGAAGCGGGGGGGGGGCGTTGACCCACCCGCGAAGCGCCGCGAGTGGGGGATGGCCTGGCCGTTAAAGGCCGGGCCGGGGAGGGATCAATATTCCCAGAATATACGTTGCAGTTCCTTGCTGTCCTGGGTCTTGGTCAGGGCGACCATGGCCAGGATGCGGGCTTTCTGCGGGTTCAGATCATGGGCAACAACCCAGTCATACTTGTCGTCAGGCTGTTCGGCGTTACGCAGAACGAAACCGCCGGCATTGACGTGGGAAGAGCGAATGATCTGCACGCCATCCTTGCGCAGGGCCTGCAGGGTTGGCACGACCTTGGAAGACACCGAACCGTTGCCAGTGCCGGCGTGGATGATGGCTTTGGCGCCAGCCTGAGCCAGGGCCTTGTAGGCGGTGTCGCTCACGTTGCCGTAGGAGTAGGCGATTTCGACGTCTGGCAGGCTTTTGATGGTCTTGATGTCGAATTCCGAATCCATGGTATGACGCTTGGCAGGCAGGCGGAACCAGTAGGACTTGCCTTCAACGACCATACCCAGAGGGCCCCAGGCACTTTTGAACGCTTCGGTCTTGATGTTGATCATTTTGCTGACGTCGCGACCCGACTGGATCTCGTCGTTCATGGTCACCAGGACGCCTTTGCCGCGAGCATCTTTGCTGCTGGCTACTGCGACGGCGTTGTACAGATTGAGCATGCCGTCAGCCGACATAGCAGTACCCGGACGCATCGAGCCGACCACGACGATTGGCTTGTCGGTTTTTTCCACCAGGTTGAGGAAGTAAGCGGTTTCTTCCAGTGTGTCGGTACCGTGGGTGATCACGATGCCGTCCACGTCTTTGCTGTCGGCCAGTTCAGCGACGCGACGACCCAGTTGCAGCAGGTTTTCGTTGGTGATGCTTTCGGAAGCAATTTGCATCACTTGCTCGCCGCGCACATTGGCGATCTGGCTGAGCTCAGGAACACCGGCGATCAATTGCTCGATGCCTACTTTGGCGGCCTGGTAGGTCGCACTGTTGGCCGCGCTGGCGCCAGCGCCGGCAATGGTGCCGCCGGTGGCAAGGATCACCACGTTGGAGAGTTTGGTCTTGCTTTCAACTTCTTTTGCCTGGGCGGCAACAGGGAAGAGCAGCAGTAGGGCTAAAGCGCCCGGGACAAAGTGCTTGAGTGCAGGTTTCATTATTTTTCTCTCTAGTTTTGATGAGTGCTTGTGCCAATTCATCTAGAAACACCACGGGCTGCGATGAACGCCGCGACGAGGTGTTGAGTGAGAGCAGGATTTGTACCAGCAGTATTTTGTTCTGGTAATTAATTTAACTTATTGATTTAAAACAATATTTATTTTAGCTGATAGATGCTTTTTTCAATTGTTGTCCGAGTTTCCGAACATAGGCACCTTCTAATGTTCGGTTGTCCGAAAGCATGATGGAAAAATCCCTTTGGTCATCAGTGACATGTTCACCCCATCTGTCGTTTTAGAGAACGATCGGCTGTCAGAGATGTTTAAAGGGTAATGACAATAGTCTGTAGGGCGGAACGCAGAGCGCGTGTAGAAAAAGGACTTTTCTTTCGTTGACAAAACTCGACATAATTCGCATAGTTTGACTAACGCAAACGTTTGCGAGACGTTTCATGGGTCACTTTCTGGGTGACGTGAAAGCTCGTATAAGCCGCCCGGGTGGGCTGGCTGGCGAAGCACTATTCGGTGCAAGCGTTACTCACAATAATCATAAGAACGGAGTGAACCCATGAAGCTGCCATTCTCTGGACGTCTTCTTGCTGTCGCTGTGCTTGCTGCCGCATCTGCCGCTTTGCCCCTCTCCCACGCATTTGCCGATGAAACCGCCGCCAAACCCAAGGTCGGCCTGGTGATGAAATCCCTAGCCAACGAATTCTTCGTCACCATGCAAGACGGCGCCAAGGAGTACCAGAAAGCTCACTCCGCCGACTTTGACATGATCACCAACGGTATCAAGAACGAAACCGATACCTCCGCCCAGATTGATATCGTCAATCAGATGATTCTGGCCAAGGTTGACGCACTGGTCATTGCGCCTGCTGACTCCAAGGCGCTGGTATCGGTCCTGAAGAAGGCCTCCGATGCCGGTATCAAGATCGTCAACATCGACAACCGTCTTGATCCTGGCGTGTTGAAAAGCAAATCTCTCGATATTCCCTTCGTAGGCCCTGACAACCGCAAGGGGGCCCGCCTGGTCGGTGAATACCTGGCCAAGCAGCTGAGTGCTGGCGATAAAGTCGGCATCATTGAAGGTGTATCGACCACCACCAACGCCCAGCAGCGTACCGCTGGTTTCAAGGATGCAATGGCGGCCGCCAAGATCGATGTGGTGACCCTGCAGTCCGGTGAGTGGGAAATCGACAAAGGCAACAAGGTTGCCGCTGCAATGTTAAGCGAGTACCCGGATCTCAAGGCATTGCTGGCGGGTAACGACAACATGGCGGTAGGTGCTGTTTCTGCCGTTCGTGCCGCGGGCAAGGCTGGCAAGGTCCAAGTGGTTGGCTACGACAACATCGATGCCATCAAACCCATGCTTCAAGACGGTCGTGTCCTTGCAACCGCCGACCAGGCGGCTGCAAAGCAAGCGGTTTTCGGTATCGAAAGCGCTCTGAAACTGGTCAAGGGCGAAAAAGTCGATGCCGTAGACGGCATGATCGAAACGCCGGTCGAACTCATCCTCAAGAAGTAATTCCTGGCTGCACAAAACAGCGTCCGCTCGTTTTGTGCGGACGCCTGGAGACCTTCCTATGTCATCTTGCGCACCGGACGCTGTCCTCTCGGTCAGCGGTATCGGCAAGACTTATGCCCAACCGGTTCTGTCTGACATCACCCTGACGCTCAATCGTGGGGAAGTGTTGGCGCTGACCGGTGAAAATGGTGCGGGCAAAAGTACCTTGTCGAAAATCATCGGCGGGCTGGTCACGCCGACCACCGGACAGATGCAATTCAACGGTCAGGATTATCGTCCGGGCAGTCGTGCCCAGGCCGAAGCGTTGGGCGTACGCATGGTCATGCAGGAACTCAACCTGCTGCCCACCCTGACGGTGGCCGAGAACCTGTTCCTGGACAACCTGCCCAGCCACGGTGGCTGGATCAGCCGCAAGCAACTGCGCAAGTCGGCTATCGAGGCCATGGCTCAAGTGGGGCTGGATGCCATCGACCCTGACACCCTGGTCGGCAGCCTGGGCATCGGCCACCAACAGATGGTCGAAATCGCCCGCAACCTGATCGGCGACTGTCATGTGCTGATCCTCGACGAGCCCACGGCCATGCTGACGGCCCGTGAAGTCGAGATGCTGTTCGAACAAATCACCCGTCTGCAGGCCCGGGGCGTGGCGATCATCTACATTTCCCACCGGCTGGAAGAGCTGGCCCGTGTCGCCCAACGCATTGCGGTACTGCGTGACGGCAACCTGGTCTGCGTCGAGCCGATGGCCAATTACAACAGCGAGCAACTGGTCACGCTGATGGTGGGTCGCGAACTGGGCGAACACATTGACTTGGGGGCGCGCACCATCGGCGCGCCGGCCTTGACCGTGAAAAGCCTGACCCGCTCGGACAAGGTCCGCGACGTGTCCTTTGAAGTACGCGCCGGCGAAATCTATGGCATCTCGGGCCTGATCGGCGCCGGTCGCACCGAGTTGTTGCGGCTGATCTTCGGCGCCGACCTGGCCGACAGCGGTACCGTCGCGCTGGGGTCGCCAGCCCAGATGGTGAGCATCCGCTCGCCTGCGGACGCAGTCGGTCATGGAATCGCGCTGATCACCGAGGACCGCAAGGGCGAAGGCCTGCTGCTGACTCAATCCATCAGCGCCAATATTGCCTTGGGCAACATGCCGGAAATCTCCAGTGCTGGCCTGGTCAATGGTCGTGATGAGACCGCCTTGGCCGAACGTCAGATTGCTGCCATGCGTATCCGCAGTTCCAGCCCGGCGCAACTGGTGTCCGAGCTGTCGGGTGGCAATCAGCAGAAGGTGGTGATTGGCCGCTGGCTTGAGCGTGATTGCTCGGTGCTGCTGTTCGATGAGCCGACCCGGGGCATCGATGTCGGTGCCAAGTTCGATATTTATGCCTTGCTCGGCGAATTGACCCGCCAGGGCAAAGCGTTGGTGGTGGTCTCCAGTGATCTGCGTGAGTTGATGCTGATCTGTGACCGGATTGGTGTGCTGTCCGCCGGCCGCTTGATCGAGACCTTCGAGCGCGACAGCTGGACCCAGGACGAATTGCTCGCCGCCGCCTTTGCCGGTTATCAGAAACGTGATGCGTTGCTCAACGAAGCGGCGCCCAGGAATACCCTATGAAAACAACTTCTCCTGCAAAACCTGGTGGCAACTTCTATGGCTTGGGCACCTATCTGGGCCTGGCCGGTGCCTTGCTGGCGATGATTGCGCTGTTCTCGTCCCTGAGCAGTCACTTTTGGTCCTATGACACCTTCAGCACTATCGCTAATCAGATTCCCGACTTGATGGTGTTGGCGGTGGGCATGACCTTCATCCTGATCATCGGCGGCATCGACCTGTCGGTGGGCTCGGTACTGGCTCTGGCGGCATCGGCGGTCAGCGTGGCAATCCTCAGTTGGGGTTGGAACGTTGTGCCGGCCGCGTTGCTGGGCATGGGCTGTGCTGCACTGGCCGGGACCGTCACCGGTTCCATCACCGTGGCCTGGCGGATTCCCTCGTTCATCGTTTCCCTCGGCGTGCTGGAAATGGCCCGCGGTGTGGCGTACCAGATGACTGGCTCGCGCACCGCTTATATCGGTGATTCCTTTGCCTGGCTGTCGAACCCGATCGCTTTCGGCATTTCGCCATCGTTCATCATTGCCTTGCTGGTGATCATCGTTGCCCAGGCTGTGCTGACCCGCACCGTGTTCGGTCGCTACCTGATCGGCATTGGCACCAACGAAGAAGCCGTCAGGCTGGCGGGGATCAATCCAAAACCCTACAAGATTCTGGTGTTCAGCCTTATGGGGCTGCTGGCTGGCGTTGCCGCACTGTTCCAGATCTCGCGGCTGGAAGCGGCGGACCCGAACGCCGGTTCCGGCCTGGAGCTGCAAGTGATCGCCGCAGTCGTGATCGGCGGCACCAGCCTGATGGGCGGCCGCGGTTCGGTCATCAGTACGTTCTTCGGCGTGCTGATCATTTCTGTATTGGCGGCAGGATTGGCACAGATCGGCGCCACTGAGCCGACCAAGCGCATCATTACTGGTGCGGTGATCGTGATCGCGGTGGTGCTCGACACCTACCGCAGTCAGCGCGCCAGCCGGCGAGGCTGAGTCATGGCCACGATCAAGGATGTGGCGGCGCTCGCGGGAATTTCCTACACCACCGTGTCTCATGTGGTGAACAAGACGCGCCCGGTCAGCGAGCCTGTGCGGATCAAGGTCGAGGCGGCGATCAAGCAGCTGGACTACGTTCCCAGCGCCGTCGCGAGGTCGCTGAAGGCCAATACTACCGCCACCATCGGTCTGCTGGTGCCCAACAGCCTCAACCCGTATTTCGCGGAGCTGGCAAGGGGCATCGAGGATTACTGCGAGCGTAATGGCTACTGCGTGATCCTCTGCAATTCCGACGATAACGCCGAGAAGCAGCGCAGCTATTTAAGGGTGTTGCTGGAAAAGCGCATCGACGGCTTGATCGTCACCTCTGTTGGCGGCGATGACAGCGGCCTGACCTCAGGCTTGAAAGCGGTGCGCATCCCTATGGTGATTGTCGACCGTGGGCTGGATGGCATTGATGTCGATCTGGTGCGTATCGACCACGAGCAAGGCGCTTACCTGGCGACTCGGCATCTACTGGAGTTGGGCCACCGAGACATCGCCTGCATTGGCGGCCCCGCTCATACCCGTGTGGCGCAAATGCGTCTGGCCGGATATTGCCGAGCCCTGCGCGAAGCTGATGTTGAAGTGCCGGCGAGCCGCATGCTGGAAAGTGACTTCACCAGCACCGGCGGCTACGCGGCGGCCGTACAGTTGCTGACGGTCAATCCCCCTAGTGCGATTTTTGCCGGAAACGACATGATTGGTTTCGGCGTATTGCGGGCGGCCGCCGAGCGCAATATTCGCGTGCCCGGCGAGTTGTCGGTCATCGGTTTCGATGACATTCAAATGAGCCGTTACGTCTACCCGGCGCTGACCACGGTCGGCCAGTCGATCCTGCAACTGGGGGAGATGGCGGCGGAGCTTTTACTGCGACGGATTGCGACACCACAACTGCCGATCGATCAACGAATCGTGACGCCGAGCATTGTTTTGCGTGAGTCGACAGCATCGCTGAGTCGAATTTAAGAGTATTGATGTATGCCAGCAAAAGTAGTGGTAGTAGGCAGCCTGAACATGGACCTGGTCACTCGCGCCAGTCGGCTGCCCCATGCCGGTGAAACCCTGATCGGCCAATCGTTCTCCACGGTTGCGGGCGGTAAGGGCGCCAATCAGGCCGTTGCCTCGGCACGCCTGGGGGCCGACGTTGCGATGATTGGCTGTGTAGGTACCGATGCCTATGGTGCCCAATTGCGCGACGCGTTGCTGGCCGAAGGCATCGATTGCCAGGCGGTCAAAGAAGTGGTGGGCTCCAGTGGTGTCGCTCTGATTGTGGTCGATGACAGTAGCCAGAATGCGATTGTTATTGTCGCCGGCAGCAACGGCGAACTGACACCGGCGTCGTTGCAGTTGGTGGACGACGTGCTGCAGGCTGCCGACGTCATTGTCTGCCAGCTCGAAGTGCCGATGGACACCGTGGATCATGCTCTCAAGCGCGGGCGCGAACTGGGCAAAACGGTGATCCTCAATCCTGCCCCGGTCAGTGGTCCGTTGCCCGCGCACTGGTACGCCTCCATCGACTACCTGATTCCCAACGAAAGCGAAGCCTCGGCCTTGAGTGGCGTGCTGGTCGACTCGCTGGAAAGTGCCAAGGTCGCCGCCACGTGTCTGATCAAGGCTGGCGCCGGGAAGGTGATTATTACCCTCGGTTCACAGGGCGCACTGTTCGCCAATGGCCAGGGCTTTGAGCATCTGCTGGCACCCAAGGTCAAGGCGGTCGACACCACGGCGGCGGGCGACACCTTTGTCGGCGGTTTTGCCGCGGCATTGGCCAGCGGCCAAAGCGAAGCCCAAGCCATCCGCTTTGGTCAGGTCGCGGCAGCCTTGTCGGTCACCCGTGCCGGCGCGCAACCCTCCATTCCCACGTTGCACGACGTTCAAGGTTTTGTTCCCTCATGAAAAAGACTCCCTTGCTCAATATTGCCTTGTCGCGGCTGATCGCTTCCCTGGGGCATGGCGACATAGTGGTGATCGGTGATGCCGGTCTGCCGGTGCCACCAGGCGTTGAGTTGATTGATCTGGCGCTGACCAAGGGTATTCCCGATTTCATCAGCACCTTGCGCATCGTCCTCAGCGAAATGCAGGTCGAGAGCCATGTGCTGGCCGAAGAAATCCTGCTTAAGCAACCTCCTGCGCTGGCCGAACTCAACACGCTGACCGACCTAGGCGAACGTCGTCTGTTGAGTCATGAAGAATTCAAGGTCCTGAGCCGCAAGGCGCGGGCTGTGGTGCGTACTGGCGAGTGCCAGCCCTACTGCAACATCGCGCTGGTCTCCGGTGTGACCTTCTAGCATTTCCCAACGACAAGGAGTGTGTCATGCAACGTAGTACCCAAACCCTGCGACATCTGTTCCGGAGTGTGCTGCTTTTGTCCGTGCTAACTGCTGCAAGCGCCCAGGCGGCGGAAAAAATCGACCTGATCATCGACACTGATCCGGGGGCCGACGATGTGGTCGCGTTGCTGTTTGCCATGGCCTCCCCTGAAGAACTGAACATCCGCGCGCTGACTACCGTGGCCGGCAACGTGCGCCTGGACAAGACCTCGCGTAACGCGCGACTGGCTCGTGAGTGGGCAGGGCGCGAGGACATTCCGGTCTACGCTGGCGCACCGGCACCGCTGCTGCGCACGCCGATCTACGCCGAGAACATCCACGGTAAGGAAGGCATCTCCGGTGTCACCGTGCATGAGCCGAAAAAAGGCCTGGCCGAGGGTAATGCCGTTGACTACCTGATCAAAACACTGAGTACTGCCAAGCCCCATAGCATCACCATCGCCATGCTCGGCCCACAGACTAACCTGGCTCTGGCGCTGACCCAGGCACCCGAGATCACTCAGGGCATCAAGGAAGTGGTCGTGATGGGTGGCGCACACTTCAATGGCGGCAACATTACGCCGGTGGCCGAATTCAACCTGTTCGCAGATCCTATCGGGGCTGAAATCGTGCTCAAAAGTGGCGTCAAGCTGACTTACCTGCCGTTGGACGTGACCCATAAGGTTCTCACCAGCGAAGCGCGCCTGAAGAAAATCGCTGACTTGAAGAACAACGCCAGCAAGGTTGTCGGCGATATCCTCAACGAGTACGTCAAGGGCGATATGGAACACTACGGCATTCCCGGCGGCCCAGTGCATGACGCCACCGTGATTGCTTACCTGCTCAAGCCTGAACTGTTCACCGGGCGCCAAGCCAATATGGTGGTGGATAGCCGCGAAGGCCCGACCTTCGGCCAGACCATCGTCGATTGGTACGACGGCCTCAAGCAGGAAAAGAATGTGTTCTGGGTTGAAAACGGCGACGCCCAAGGCTTCTTCGACCTGCTGACCGCACGTCTTGCGCGTCTGAAGTAAACTGCTTGCCGGTCGGTGTTCGCCGGCCGGGTCTTATTCGCGTTCGGGGTCTTGTGCCCCCATGTGATCGGTCGGGTATTTCTCGAATATCTGGCCGATGAACGCTTGCGCGGCCTGGGTTCCCAGTTCCTTGACCAGTAGGTCTATGCCGATGATTGCCAGTTCCTCAGGGCTGCCGGGGCTGTATGAGCTTTGCCCTTGAGGCCACTTGGCTTTGATGTCGGCATGGATGGTTACGGTGGTCATGGGTGTCTCACGAGTTTGAAAGGCTGGGCAGTGCGTTCTCTAGCCTGGCGAGTTAACCATTTTGCGCGACGTTTGGCACTGCTACTTAGGCATGAGGGGAGGGCTGTGCGACACTGGCGACCTGTTTAATTGCCAGGGCAAACCGCGTGCAGATCGATTTGAACAACTCCGAGAACCTCACGCTGGAAGCTGTTCGCCAGCTGTTGGCGTCCGCCAGCGACGACGTGCACACCCAATTGCGGGTCACCAGGGCCGGTATTGCCTACATCTCTTCAGGGGTGGTGGGCGGTGTCGATATCGACGGCTTGCTGTTTCGTCTGGAGACTTGGGCGGCCGGTTCCGGCTATGTCGGCAATGTGGCGGCCAGCGACGCAGTCTGGGTAACGCAGATTTTCAACGCGCTGAAACAGAACTGGCCAACTCCACCGTTTGATTACATCGATATCTACTGAGTGCTCGTTCATATCTGGTGACGATTGATTCGGCGATCACAGGCGGCGAGTCAGGCAGACTTGCCCGTGACGACAGTCTGGAGGTTGCGCAGCGCTCACCTCTTGAAACCAATCAACCAAATAGCTGTCGCACGATCTCTGTCTATTTTTTATCAAAGGAGGCTTCATGCCTTGGAAGCTCGCATCATTCGGTACCTTGTTGGCAGCAGCCCTGTTGGCCGGCTGCAGCACCCCTGGTATCTCTGAGCCGGCCAAAGACACAGCCGTGACCAACGCCGGTCATAGCCGCTGTGAGTCGAAGGCTGCCGAGTTCGCGATCGGCAAGAAAGCCTCGCCCGAATTGCTGGAGCAGGCCCGTACTCGTGCCGGTGCGCAGAACGCGCGGATTCTCAAGCCTAACGACATGGTTACCCTGGAGTACCGCTCCGACCGCTTGAATCTCAACACGGATGACAACCTGGTGATCAATCGCGTCAATTGTGGCTGAGCGATCCAGGCTTTTGCAGCGCCCATAAAAAACCCCGTCACATGGACGGGGTTTTTTTAGTTCTGCTCAGAAATTACTCTGCGCGAACTTGCTCAGCTTGCATACCTTTTTGGCCTTTCGCAGCCACGAAGGAAACGGCTTGGCCTTCTTTCAGGCTTTTGAAACCGTCGCTTTCGATAGCTTTGAAGTGTACGAACAGGTCGTCACCGCCACCTTGAGGAGTGATGAAGCCGAAGCCTTTTTCATCGTTGAACCATTTA
The DNA here is from genome assembly GCF_040310325.1 of Pseudomonas sp. HY7a-MNA-CIBAN-0227. NCBI lineage: Bacteria > Pseudomonadati > Pseudomonadota > Gammaproteobacteria > Pseudomonadales > Pseudomonadaceae > Pseudomonas > Pseudomonas sp. HY7a-MNA-CIBAN-0227. Next base: position 29,453 of record NZ_JBEOPT010000018.1, read on the forward strand.
ACGGTGCCGGATTGGCGATTAGACATGGTGTATCTCCAAGAAACATATATTTTCAGTAGTGCTGTGCTGCTCAGGCCAACTGGGCACACCGAGCTATCATAGTCGAAATGTTCGGCTTGGGAGCCCCCCCAAGGCATTGTTTGCAAATCAATAACGTTGAATTTGGTGATCTTGGCGGCTGAAAGCCCCGGTTTACGGGGCTTTTGCGCGAAATGTCAGTTGTTAAAAAAAGCCGTAAAAGCTGTGTAAATTGTGAGAAAAGGCAGCTTTAAGGGTGTTTTTTGGTCTAAAAGCGGCTCTGTTTCAGTGTCTGTATTACTTCTGAACCACCTTGCACGAGGAAATTGCAGCGATCGCTTTGTTCTGAAGCTCAACTTTTGCATCCCGATTGGTCATGAGTTGATTGATCTCATCGGAGCTGAGTTCGGCATTGATTTTGTCTGCACCGCACTCACAGTGCTGTTTTGCAATGGTGTCCCTTTCTTTTTCGTTTTTTGCTTTGATGTTCTGCCTGGCTCCTGCCGAACAGTCTTTGATGAAGTTGTCTCGTTGACCTGCGGGCCAGTTGCTGGGTGCGGCAGCTTGTGCGCCCAGTGGCAGCAACAGGGCAAAAGGAATGGCAAAGGCGAAAAACTGTTTAAGACGCATAGTGGGATGCTCCCTGGAGGTCGTAGAACGGGTGACGATTCTCAGTGTCTTTGAGGCCTTCCGTACAGCCCAAGTTCACTCTGGCGTCCAAAAGCCCGGAATTTGCCTTTCAGCGGCCAAGGGCTGCCGCGGCGACCGTTCATCTGTGCTAGCATCTTCAGCTTGGCTATTTTCGGGCGTGCCATTTGTCGCCTTGCCATGTTCCTTTTGTTTAACTCCAGTCACTCTGATTCGATTTTCCGGTTGGCCGCAAGGCTCCTGCCGCTGTAAGGCAGGCGTTCGTCATTGAATGGCTGGAGTTGGATCTTGTACTGGCTCATCCCAACCCACGTGACCTTTGGTAGGGGTCACCACTAGGAGAGGAGGCGCCATGCCAACTATTACTCTTCCCGACGGCAGTCAACGTTCATTCGATCATTCGGTTTCCGTAGCCGAGGTCGCCGCATCCATTGGTGCGGGCCTGGCCAAGGCCACCGTGGCCGGCAAGGTCGACGGCAAGCTGGTTGACGCCAGTGACCTGATCACCGGCGATGTCAGCCTGCAAATCATCACTCCCAAGGATCAAGAGGGGCTGGAGATCATTCGCCACTCTTGCGCGCACCTGATTGGCCATGCGGTCAAGCAGCTGTACCCAACGGCGAAAATGGTGATCGGCCCGGTCATCGACGAAGGCTTCTATTACGACATCGCCTACGAGCGTCCTTTCACTCCGGACGACCTGGCGGCTATCGAGCAGCGTATGCACGCGCTGATCGAGAAAGATTACGACGTCATCAAGAAAGTCACTCCGCGCGCCGAAGTGATCGACGTGTTCACTGCTCGCGGCGAAGACTACAAGCTGCGTCTAGTCGAGGACATGCCGGACGAACAGGCCATGGGCCTGTATTACCACGAAGAATACGTCGACATGTGCCGTGGTCCGCACGTGCCGAACACGCGCTTCCTCAAGTCCTTCAAGCTGACCAAGCTCTCCGGTGCCTACTGGCGCGGCGATGCGAAGAACGAGCAACTGCAGCGGATCTACGGTACTGCCTGGGCTGACAAGAAGCAGCTGGCTGCCTACATCCAGCGCATAGAAGAAGCCGAGAAACGCGACCATCGCAAGATCGGCAAGCGCCTGGGCTTGTTCCACGTCCAGGAAGAGTCGCCAGGCATGGTGTTCTGGCACCCGAACGGCTGGACCTTGTACCAGGTGCTTGAGCAGTACATGCGCAAGATTCAGCGCGACAACGGTTACCTGGAGATCAAGACGCCTCAGGTCGTTGACCGCAGCCTGTGGGAAAAATCCGGGCACTGGGCCAACTACGCTGACAACATGTTCACGACCCAGTCGGAAAACCGTGACTACGCCATCAAGCCGATGAACTGCCCGTGCCACGTACAGGTGTTCAACCAGGGCCTGAAGAGCTACCGCGAATTGCCGATGCGTCTGGCCGAGTTCGGTGCCTGCCACCGCAATGAGCCGTCGGGTGCGTTGCACGGCATCATGCGCGTGCGTGCGTTCACTCAGGACGACGCCCACATCTTCTGCACCGAAGAGCAGATGCAGGCCGAATCCGCTGCGTTTATCAAGCTGACCATGGACGTCTACCGCGACTTCGGCTTTACCGAAGTCGAAATGAAGCTGTCCACTCGTCCGGAAAAACGCGTCGGTTCCGACGAACTGTGGGATCGCGCCGAAGCTGCACTGGCCGCAGCCCTTGATAGCGCGGGCCTTGCGTACGATCTGCAGCCGGGCGAGGGTGCCTTCTACGGCCCGAAAATCGAGTTCTCACTGAAAGATTGTCTTGGTCGTGTCTGGCAATGTGGTACTTTGCAGCTCGATTTTAACCTGCCTATCCGTCTGGGAGCCGAATACGTCTCCGAAGACAACAGTCGCAAGCACCCGGTCATGTTGCACCGGGCGATCCTTGGGTCCTTCGAACGTTTCGTTGGAATCCTGATCGAGCACTACGAGGGTGCGTTCCCTGCGTGGCTGGCTCCGACCCAGGCAGTGATCATGAATATCACTGATAAACAGGCAGAATTTGCTGCTGAAGTTGAAAAAACTCTCAATGAAAGCGGATTTCGTGCCAAGTCTGACTTGAGAAATGAAAAGATCGGCTTTAAAATCCGCGAGCATACTTTGCTCAAGGTTCCTTATCTCTTGGTTATTGGAGATCGGGAAGTCGAGATGCAGACTGTCGCTGTGCGTACTCGTGAAGGTGCTGACCTGGGCTCGATGCCCGTCGCCCAGTTCGCTGAGTTTCTCGCGCAAGCGGTTTCCCGGCGTGGTCGCCCAGATTCGGAGTAATTATTATTAAGCGTGAAATGAGACAAGATAAACGAGCTGCACCGAAAGCCCCGATCAACGAGAATATCTCGGCACGCGAGGTTCGGTTAATTGGGGCTGAGGGTGAGCAGCTTGGGATTGTGTCAATTGAAGACGCGCTTCTTAAGGCTGAAGAAGCCAAACTGGATTTGGTGGAAATTTCCGCCGATGCAGTACCCCCTGTTTGCAAGCTGATGGACTACGGTAAATCGATCTTCGAGAAGAAGAAGCAGGTTGCCGCAGCCAAGAAAAACCAGAAGCAGATTCAGGTTAAAGAAATCAAGTTTCGTCCAGGGACGGAGGAAGGGGATTACCAGGTAAAACTGCGCAACCTGGTACGTTTCCTGAGTGATGGGGACAGGGCCAAGGTATCCTTGCGATTCCGCGGCCGTGAGATGGCCCACCAGGAGCTGGGGATGGAACTCCTCAAGCGAGTTGAAGGTGACTTGCTTGAGTACGGTTCGGTCGAACAGCATCCTAAGATGGAAGGACGCCAGCTTATTATGGTCATCGCCCCGAAAAAGAAGAAGTAATCAATAGGGCACGGCAGGCCTTCTGATTATATTTATCAACTGAATGCGGAGTATCCGAACATGCCAAAGATGAAAACTAAAAGTGGTGCTGCTAAGCGGTTTCTGAAAACTGCTAACGGTATCAAGCACAAACACGCTTTCAAGAGCCACATCCTGACCAAAATGTCGACCAAGCGTAAGCGTCAACTGCGCGGTAGCAGCTTGCTGCATCCGTCTGACGTCGCAAAAGTCAAGCGCATGCTGCGCCTTTGCTAATTTTTGGTTAAGAATAGAGGAAGTAACTCATGGCTCGTGTAAAGCGTGGCGTCGTTGCCCGTAAGCGTCACAAAAAAATTCTGAAACTTGCTAAAGGCTACTATGGTGCGCGTTCACGCGTATTCCGTGTCGCCAAGCAAGCGGTAATCAAGGCTGGCCAATACGCCTACCGTGACCGTCGTCAGAAGAAACGTCAGTTCCGCGCTCTGTGGATCGCTCGTATCAACGCTGGTGCTCGTGTTAACGGTCTGTCCTACAGCCGTTTCATTGCTGGCCTGAAGAAAGCGTCCATCGAGATCGACCGTAAGGTTCTGGCTGATCTGGCAGTGAACGAAAAAGCGGCGTTTGCTGCGATTGTCGAGAAAGCTAAAGCCACCTTGGCTTAAGTACCCCCGACAGTCACCTTGGGTCGCTTCCGTGGCCCAAGGTGTTAAACGTCTTAAATAGGGGAAGAGCCTTCAAGCTCTTCCCCTATTTTGTATCTGGAGTCTGTACATGGAAAACCTGGATGCGCTGGTCTCTCAAGCACTAGAGGCTGTGCAAAGCGCTGAAGATATCAATGCCCTGGAGCAAATCCGGGTTCAGTACCTTGGCAAAAAGGGTGAATTGACTCAGGTGATGAAGACCCTGGGGAATTTGCCGGCAGAAGAGCGCCCGCAAGTCGGTGCGCAGATCAACGTTGCCAAGGAGCGTGTCACAGAGGTTCTTAATGCGCGCAAGGCGTTGTTTGAGGGGGCCGATCTAGCGGCCAAGCTCGCCGCCGAGTCCATTGACGTGACCCTGCCGGGCCGTGGCCAGACCTCAGGCGGTCTGCATCCGATTACCCGGACTCTGGAACGTATTGAGCAGTTTTTCACCCACATCGGCTACGGCATCGCCGAAGGCCCTGAGGTCGAAGACGATTATCACAACTTCGAGGCGCTCAACATCCCAGGCCATCACCCGGCCCGTTCGATGCATGACACCTTCTATTTCAATGCGAACATGCTGTTGCGCACCCATACCTCGCCGGTACAGGTCCGCACCATGGAGTCGCAGCAGCCGCCGATCCGCATCGTCTGTCCAGGCCGTGTGTACCGTAGCGACTCCGATATCACCCACTCGCCGATGTTCCACCAGGTCGAAGGCCTGCTGGTCGATCGCGACATCAATTTCGCCGACCTGAAAGGCACCATCGAAGAGTTCCTGCGAGTGTTCTTCGAAAAAGAACTGGCGGTGCGTTTCCGACCTTCGTACTTCCCGTTCACCGAGCCATCCGCTGAAGTCGACATGGAATGCGTGATGTGCAGCGGTAAAGGCTGCCGTGTCTGCAAGCAGACCGGCTGGCTGGAAGTCATGGGCTGCGGCATGGTTCACCCCAACGTGCTGCGCATGTCCGGGATCGACCCGGAAGAGTTCTCGGGCTTTGCCTTCGGCATGGGCGTTGAGCGTCTGGCCATGCTGCGTTACGGCGTGAACGACTTGCGTCTGTTCTTCGACAACGACTTGCGGTTCCTCGCGCAATTTCGCTAGTCGTAACGAACCTTTAGGAGAGCAGGATGAAATTCAGTGAACAATGGCTGCGCGGCTGGGTAAGCCCGCAGGTAGATCGCGACGAGCTGGTTGCCCGTCTGTCGATGGCCGGTCTTGAGGTCGATAGCGTTACGCCGGCCGCCGGTGTTTTCAGTGGCGTGGTAGTGGGCGAGGTGCTGAGCACCGAGCAACACCCTGATGCTGACAAGTTGCGTGTGTGCCAGGTCAGTAATGGCACGCAAACCTTCCAGGTCGTGTGCGGAGCGCCGAACGTGCGTCCGGGCCTGAAGATCCCGTTCGCCATGATCGGTGCCGAACTGCCGGGCGACTTCAAAATCAAGAAAGCCAAGCTGCGGGGCGTTGAGTCCAACGGCATGCTGTGCTCCCAGGCCGAGCTTCAGGTTGGTGAAGGCAACGACGGCTTGATGGAGCTGCCGGCCGACGCACCCGTGGGCCAGGACATCCGCGCCTACCTGGAACTGGAAGATGCCAGCATCGATGTCGACCTGACCCCGAACCGTGGCGACTGCTTGTCCTTGGCTGGTCTGGCCCGCGAAGTCGGTGCTCTGTATGCCGCTGCTGTTACCCGTCCGGTCGTTGCAGTAGTACCTGCAGTGCATGACGAAGTCCGTCCAGTCGAAGTGCTGGTGCCTGCTGCTTGCCCACGTTATTTGGGGCGCGTCATCCGCAATGTCGATCTGTCCAAGCCAACACCGCTGTGGATGGTTGAGCGTCTGCGCCGTGCCGACGTACGCAGCATCGACGCGGCTGTCGACATCACCAACTACGTGATGTTGGAGCTGGGCCAACCGCTGCACGCATTCGATCTCGCCGAAATCAATGGCGGCATCCGCGTACGCATGGCCGAGGAAGGCGAGAAACTGGTATTGCTCGACGGCCAGGACGTCACCCTGCGTAGCGACACCCTGGTGATCGCTGACCACTCCCGCGCCCTGGCTATTGCCGGCGTGATGGGTGGCGAGCACAGTGGCGTTTCTGCGACCACTCGTGACGTATTTCTAGAGAGCGCGTTCTTCGACCAGATCGCCGTTGCCGGCCAGGCCCGCTCCTATGGTCTGCACACCGATGCTTCGCACCGCTACGAGCGTGGCGTGGACTGGCAACTGGCCCGTGAAGCCATGGAGCGCGCCACTGGCCTGCTGCTGGAAATCACCGGTGGCGAAGCTGGCCCGATCACCGAAACCGTCAGCGAGCAGCATCTGCCATCGGTTGCGCCGATCACCTTGCGTGCGCAGCGTGTTGAACAAATGCTGGGTTTGGTTATTGAAGACGCTGAAATCGTGCGTCTGCTGTCGGCCTTGGGCTTGGGTATTTCTGCTGACGGAGCAGGGCAGTGGCGCGTAGAAGTGCCAAGCCATCGCTTCGATATCAGCCTCGAAGTCGACCTGATCGAAGAACTGGCCCGCCTGTACGGCTACAACCGTCTACCGGTTCGTTACCCGCAAGCGCGCTTGGCCCCACAAGCCAAGCCCGAAGCCCGTGCCCATCTGCCCGAGCTGCGTCGCCTGCTGGTGGCCCGTGGTTATCAGGAAGCCGTGACGTACAGCTTCATCGACCCGAAACAGTTCGAACTGTTCAATCCGGGTGTTGAGCCGCTGCTGCTGGCTAACCCGATCTCCAACGACATGGCTGCCATGCGTTCGTCCTTGTGGCCAGGTCTGGTAAAGGCACTGTCCTACAACCTGAACCGTCAGCAGGATCGTGTACGGATGTTCGAAAGCGGCCTGCGTTTCGTCGGTCAGCTGGAAGGTTTGAAGCAAGAGCCGATGCTGGCTGGCGTAGTCTGCGGCAGCCGTCTGCCGGAAGGCTGGGCACAGGGTCGCGATGCGGTGGACTTCTTCGACGTCAAGGCTGACGTGGAAGCGGTGTTGGGCTTTGCCGGTGCGCTTGGCGCGTTCACTTTTGTCCCTGGCAGTCACCCGGCGTTGCACCCGGGCCAGACCGCGCGCATCGAGCGTGAAGGTCGTCTGGTAGGCTTCGTTGGCGCCATCCACCCCGAATTGTCGAAAACCCTCGGTCTTGACCGTCCGGTCTTCGTTTTCGAGATGGTACTGGCCGAAGTAGCGTCGGGCAAGATGCCTAAATTCGGCGAGTTGTCGCGTTTCCCTGAAGTGCGCCGTGACCTGGCCTTGGTAGCCGATCGTGAGGTGTCCGCCAGCGCCGTTCTGGAGGTAATCCGTGAAAATGCAGGGGAATGGCTGACAGACCTCAGGTTATTTGACGTTTATCAGGGTAAAGGCATTGATCCGCATAGAAAAAGCCTTGCAGTTGGCTTGACCTGGCAGCATCCATCGCGCACTCTTAATGACGATGAGGTGAATACCACGACGCAAAATATCCTCACCTCGCTCGAACAAAGGTTGAACGCCACGTTAAGGAAGTGACGTATGGGGGCTTTGACGAAAGCTGAGATGGCGGAACGTCTGTATGAAGAACTGGGCCTGAACAAGCGCGAGGCCAAGGAATTGGTCGAGCTGTTTTTTGAAGAAATCAGGCACGCTCTAGAAGACAACGAACAGGTCAAATTGTCCGGTTTCGGCAATTTTGACCTGCGGGACAAACGCCAGCGGCCTGGCCGCAATCCAAAAACGGGAGAAGAAATCCCGATCACGGCTCGCCGTGTGGTCACCTTTCGTCCAGGGCAGAAGTTGAAGGCCCGAGTTGAGGCTTATGCTGGAACCAAGTCATAACGACGAACTACCCGTCATCCCAGGCAAACGCTACTTCACCATTGGTGAAGTCAGCGAGCTCTGTGCGGTTAAACCCCACGTGCTGCGCTATTGGGAGCAGGAGTTTCCTCAACTCAACCCCGTCAAACGCACCGGGAACCGTCGGTATTATCAGCGCCAGGATGTGCTGATGATCCGACAGATCCGCGCGTTGCTTTACGACCAGGGGTTCACCATCAACGGCGCGCGCCAGCGTATGTCCGGTGATGAAGCCAAAGACGACACCACCCAATACAAGCAAATGATCCGCCAGATGATCTCCGAACTCGAAGATGTGCTGGTGGTTTTGAAGAAATAACTCCGGCTTTTAAAATACTTCCACATTTCAAAAGCTTGCGGTATATTCCTGACCGCTTCGTTGCGAAGCGAACCCAGTTTCACGCCTAGTCGGGGCGTAGCGCAGTCCGGTAGCGCACTAGCATGGGGTGCTAGGGGTCGAGTGTTCGAATCACTCCGTCCCGACCATATTTTTCAATGACTTAGCCGAACTCTTATAAGTTCGGCTTTTTCATGTTTGGAAAATTACTCCCACATTTACTCCCACGGATATCTTGGATCTCGGTAGCTATACCATCTGAGAGGCGTTCAAGTTTCGTGTCTTCTAGTCGCCCCCTACCAATGCAAGAATCTAAAGATGCGAAGACGTTCGTCAGTGGGTTACCGATCTGGACATTCCGCGAGGCAAGCTTCGGGCTATGACTATAGGTAGCGCGGAGCTCTCTGTTGCTGGTGAGGTGATCCGGACGTCGCTCAGACTCCGGTAGAGTCATCGGATATCACATGCTTCCCGCGACGGAGGTTCGTGTCGATGGGGACTATGAACTTCCTGGTGATGGAAGCTCGGGGCCGATCACGCGCATTAACCTGATTGATAAAGTTATGGATGCCATGCTTACGTGATTGCGGCGCCGGAAAGCTTGGTGAATCCGATGCCTGTAAATACAGTCAAGCTCGTTTTCTCCAAAGAACATCTGAACAGGGCTCTAGATCAACGATTTTAGGCTGAAAACGATTGGGGCTGCCCCCATATTTGCCCCCGCTTGCACGCGGTATACGAGCGAGTGTGAACGGGCATCCTGACTCATCCAGTATGGCACTGGGTGGTTTCCGGTGTGACGCCCCATTTGAAATTGGCAGGTACGCCCGGAATGATCGCCGTCGATCGCATGGTGCAGGTAGCGCATGCTGCAACAGGTGACGTGTCTTGTGCTTATTGGTCACTCCGCGACGTTAAGATCCTTGTTACACGCTCCTCATTCCAGTCTGGCACCTGTCATGATCAACCTCCTCAGTGGTGGCGACTTCGTTCCGACGTAGCGTAAAGTGGCTCTCTGCCATCCAAGGCCAAGTGCACATTAGTGATAGTGCCGGTCTCAGGCGTGAATAGCACACCACTTCGCTCTCGCGGAGAGCCTACCTATGAGCGAGCCTAATTAAGATCCCCTGCATAACACACCGGGGAGCTTGGGCTTCCGCCCCGATCAAGTTCGTCTTCCAGCCACTGCGCCAGGACCTGGGCATTGTTATGTTGCTCGTCTTTGGCCGAGTAAATCAGTGTGAGCGTACCGGTTCGGGCCCTATCAAGCAGTTTCCACCAATGTTCTGGCCGGGCAGTCAGCTCTTGCTGATAGCGGGTACGAAAGGTCTCGAAGCCAAATTCGGCGTGTTTGAACGCTCGCCGCAGTTCGTTTGAGGGCGCGACATCGCGCAGCCATTCATCCAGCGGCAACTGCTCCTTACGACAGTTGCGCGGCCACAGACGATCAACCAGCACCCGATAACCATCGTTGGCGTCTGCGGGGCTGTAGGCGCGCTTGCATTGAATCAATGCGTTACCTCTCTCACAGGCCTGTCTCGTGAAATCATAGACGATCGATACCTCCCCTTTCGGCTATCCCAGCTCCTTGTGAAGACCCTTTAAGCCCGCCTTCCCCATCGCGGGCTTTTCTTTGTCTGCTCTACCGCTTCCCTGCCTGCTCATACACCGAGCTGCGCTCGCGCTTACCGATGGCCAGCACCAGGATCACGATTCGCTCGTCCTCTACGCGGTACACCAGCCGATACCCAACCCCGCGCAATTTGATCTTGTAGCAGTCCTTCAGGCCGTGAAGGGCATCGCCTGGCACGCGTGGACCGCTCTGTCGCTCCTGTAGCTTTCGCAGGAACTGGAGGCGGATGGCGCCGTCGAGCTTTCGAAGCTCCTTCAGCGCTTTTGGGTCCCACTCAACGCTGAACTCAGTGGCCATTAGCGATATCGGCCTCGGCCTCGCCAATGAGGTCGTCGAGCGATACGCGGATAGGTGCTTCCTTGGCGTCGAGTCGGGCCTTGGCTACTTGTCCCAGCTCCAAGTCGTCCAGGCGCTCAACCATCGCCTCGTAGATATCAGCTGGGACCATGTAGCCCATGACGCGGTTGTGGTTCAGTACGGCCACGGCCGAGCCATTGGCGCCGCTCAGGACCGCCGACGGGTTCTTTTTGAGCTCGGATACGCTGACGGCCACATCAGCCAGAATATTTTGCATGGATAAGACTCCTATATAGGTCTTTATTTTGGTCTTTTATTTCCATGCAGGCAAGGGGGCAGAATCTCAGCTCCATGTTCAGGTCCAGTCAATGCACTGATAGTGCTAGATCTGGCGCCAGATCTTTTCGTTTCAGGATGACGGGAGGAGGGCGATCAGTTCATCTCGAGAGGCAATGTCTTTTTCCAGATAAGAAGATCCGGAGTGTGTCAAAGCCAGTTGTTCACCCCGCGCTTCCACGATGTCCACCACCCCAAGCAGGGCAAGTAAGTCGACCCCTTCGACTCTACCTATCTCCGGGGCTTCGAAGTCATCTTCATCAGTATATTGGGCCGCTAGCTCTTGAGCTTCATCGTGGGACTCAAGCAGTTCTATACCAGGCTGCTGCAGTTCATGCGACAGAAGGGCTGGGTCACCCGGTCGAACGAGCCGTACCAGGCGAAGATCGAGGTCGGCCTGCTGGATGTGAAGCTCGGTACCTTCGAACATCCAATCGACGGCACGATCCCGACATGCTCGACGCTGATTACCGGGAAAGGCCTGACGAAGCTGGAAGCGTTGTGGCGGGAGAGGGACGCTGACTTATTGGCGTAGGAGTGAAAAGAGCCCGGCCTAGAGCCGGACTTTTGATTGGAGCTCTGGTAAATCTTGATGGCGTAACGGTGGGCTGGCAGATGGCCCTCGTTGTTACGCCTTTAAATGTAAGCAAATTGCGTATACTTATGCCCAGTGAAAACAGTCTTCTTTGAAACCTCAAGCTTCACCGCCACCGTAGGTGATTACCTGACTGACGATGAGTATCGGCAGCTTCAGACGGAAATGCAGGCGAATCCTGAGGCGGGCGATGTAATGCCACGTACGGGCGGCTTCAGAAAGCTCCGTTGGCAGGACATTCGTCGTGGGAAGGGAAAGCGTGGCGGGCTTCGTGTCATTTACTACTGGTTGCTTAATGACGAACAGTTTTGGATGTTTTCGATCTGTGACAAGGATGAAATGGCGAACCTGACCGCTGATCAGGAGAAGGCACTGAAAGCTGCTATTGATGCAGAGCTGAAAAAACGAGGTGGGAAATGAAAAAGCGCGATCTGTTTGCTGAGCTGATGCAAGGTGTAAGCGAGATGGGCGAGCATCGGAAGGGGAAGATTACTCTTCGCCAATACGAAGTGGAGGCTCTTGCACCTCCAGAGGTGACAGCTGCTGAGATCATTTCCATCCGTGAAAAGCTTCACATGTCGCAGCCAGTGTTCGCCAGGCAGATCAGGGCCAGCCCTGACACGCTGAAAAACTGGGAACAATCGAAGTCCAAGCCCAATGCTCAGGCGGCACTGCTGATTAAGCTGGTTCAGCGCTTCCCCGACATGGTTGAGCGTCTTAACACCGTTTGAATTGAGAGTTACTCCAAAGCCCGGCCAAGTGCCGGGCTTTCTGCATCTGGCTCAAGCCTTTTCGGCGTTGGCTTTCTCTAGCAGGCTGGCGATGCCCTCGAGCAGGGCTAGGTCCGAATCCTTGAGCCTGCCTTTAGCCGCAGCCCGGACGAGCTTCTCGATAACCGCTACAGCTCGCGGCGAGGCCTTGTCCTGTGCCGGGCAGGTCCAGGCCTCGCTATCAATCTTGAGCGAGAGTCGAGCAGGGCAGTGACCTGTGAAGAACTCCGGCCCGATGTTGACTGGGCCTAGAGTTTGAAAAGCGTTACGCAATGAGCTTGCAAGGTGCCTAGAGAATCCGGGGCGATTCAGTCGTCAATCTCCCAGTCGTCGTTCTTTGTGTAGCTCGAAGTTCTGTAACCGGGAGTACCCAGGACGTTCGCCCTATCGCCACGTGTCCTGAACCAGCGCAAATCGGTTTTCAGCGATCGCCCACTATCAAATTTCAGGGTAGGCACGGCACCGAGGAAATAGCATCACCATAATGGTGACGGCTCCTCGGTACTTAGATGATAGACATGGCAATCCCTTACATCAAACGTTGTGCTTGCTCTTTGAGACCGACTGCATAAATGCCAAATGGCATCCGTCCCCAGGCCAATGGTGCCTGCGGTGAAGCCAGACTGTACGTTGAGTACGAACGCCTGCCACCATTCATCTGCGGTGGGCTTATGCGTATCACGGATGTCGCTGTTGTAATAAAAGTTTCTGAAGTTGAGAGTTGATTTGCTGTCCTCGATGAAAACGACGCCATTCGCAGTTACCAATAAAGAATCGAGCGCAACCGTACCCTAAGCAAAAAACCATAGTTGCTTTTTAATTAACGGACTGTTGCACTTGCTCCTTGAGACCGTCTGCCCTGTTGCGTCCTGCAAAAATAGAGTTTGTTGATCGCGGTCAAAAAGAATATTGATCTTTATCGGTATGATCATCTGTCTTAAATAAGAGCTGAGCAACAGAAAATTATTGTCGCTAGCGAAGTCCTGACTCGACAACTCTACGGAAAGGTAATCAACGGATTGTCACCTTTAATCGAAAAGAAGTTAAATGACGGTCCGGCGTCGAAATTCAAGAAGCTATGTCTTATTCTGCAGTCGATGTGCTGCGAATAATAATGGGTGTTCTATTAAAATCTGGAAAGGGTGTTAAAAATGCGTCCATTTTGGCGAAAAAATTTACACAAAACAGATCCGGTCACGGAAGGTCCAATAATAACCTTTCTAACGCCTGTTACGATCGATCCCTCTCTCACCGAAACGCGCGCGGAAGACTTGCGGCAGCGAGACTTCTATCGAGGACTGTCTGAAAATCTTTTGACATGTGGTAACTCTTTATCACACGTGAGTGAGTCTTTCTCCACGCTTAACCAACAACTCGAACTCAATCATCAGCGTGCCGAAAACGTAGCGTGTGCAGCGGTCAGTAATCGTGGACAGATCAAAGAGTTGCAGGATCAATCTCACGTTCTGGAAATGGGGGTGGAGGCGCTCGAAAACGTGATAAATCATTTAGTCAGTCGTGCTGGCGAAATTGATCGTATCGTCGATCTGATTAGAGATATCGCACGTCAAACCAACCTTCTGGCACTCAACGCGGCGATCGAAGCAGCCCGGGCCGGTGAATCGGGAAGAGGTTTTGCCGTCGTGGCAAATGAGGTCCGTAATCTGGCGGAAAGGACGGCTCAAGCTACCCAGGAGATAGTCAACGAAACATCGGCTATCCAAAAAGAAGTCGGCATCGCCAAAGACGCTATTTCCAGACAAAGTAAGGCATCGGAAATATTCACCTCGGTCATTGATCATACCGCACAGGCAATGACAAGCATGTTCGAAGAAGCTCAAACTATGCAGCTTGAAATTGATCGGTCGCATGTCCTTTCAAAAATAGAACTTGCCAATATGGAAGAGCTTACTATAAAAGTTGCAGTCTATGATCGGCTGATCAATCCTCGCCAAGAACCCCTGGTCCTGCCTGATGAAACCGAATGCTTATTTGGCCAGTGGTACTATGAGCAAAAAAATTCCAAGACTCCCCATGATGCAGCGTTACGCCGCTTGGAAATACCCCACAAACTCGTACATAGCAGTGGTTTGGCGGCGATTGTTGCTCATGCCAAAGGTGATCTGAAGAATACGCTTAAGCATGTGAGTGCAATGGAAGCGGCAAACCTGACTGTTATGCAAACAGTTAAAAGCATCAGGCAAATATTACCTCACTGATTTGACTTTCAGTCAATCTGTTAATTTAGTGGGACTATCCAGAATAATAAGCTGAAAGCGATCATTCAGGATTGTCAGGTTGCCAGAGACCGTTTATTACTGGTAGACGCGTGTGCCGAGTTCATCGGAGTAACGACCCAGTAAAAGCCGAGCCACAAAGCAGCCACACCACTTGAGCTGGCCAAGTTCAACTCCTGCTCTCCGGTATGGGTATCCGGTGCAGGACGAGGATCTGGCTCGGCTGTCGCCGCTGATCTACGAGCACATCATATGCTGGGGCGATACTCCTTCGCGATACCGGAAGAGGTCACCCGAGGTGAGCTGAGATCGCTGCGTAATCCAGACGAAGATCTGTGATATCTCTCTGGTGAAGGGTCGTCTCCAAGACCTTCGAGCTTAAGTGTACTTTCAGTTCCATACTTCTCAAACCCCTTGTCCGCCTCAAGGCGATAAGCCCTGAGCTGTTCGTCGCTCCAAGCCACAGTCGTCGCTTTACTCCTAAGTTATACGACAGAAGCGTCGCTGCTGAATTTGCTGCCTATGAGATGTCGCATAAATCTGTCGCACGTCATAAATTACCTGTGACAATAAATGCGACAGGTGCTTCATGGAAAACGAAGCTCAGCAGATTGGATACGTTTGGGTTTCGACGCAAGGTCAGGATCTGGAGCAGCAACGAATTGCCCTAGGGCAAAGGAAGTGACTGAGATGGACCTGTTCCGATCAGCGAGCGCTTCGGCAGCCGTCGCGACGTGGTCGGCACTCAGGTCGACGTGGTGCCGACCAGACGGTGGCGATGATTCGTTGTGATCGCTTACGGGTTCAGCCGAAGGGGCGGCCAGCGCGTCTGTATCGCTATCGGCTGGGCTGCGAACCGGGTGGTGAGCGGATCGCCCGGGCGGGTGGTCGATACGATGCTGCAACGCCAGCTGGAAGCCTATCTGCAGCCAGCCACTGCCAGCCTGCTGGCCAACCGTAGTGGCGACCGCGAAAAAGGTGCGCTCGTCATGCCTCTGGCGACCGAGTCGGTCACCTCTGCGAGCGCGCCAGCTCAGCCGGACAAGAGGTGTCCTGGCAGCCTGTCAATGCTTGATCGGGGTAAAAGTGTCGTCGGCAAAATAGCTGGTGTAGTCGCCTAATGCGCCCACTATGGTGATTGCACCGTCACGCTGTGTGGCCCGAGTGTCTGCCATGGCATCGGCGCCGGCTAGCAGCCGGCTGATGATCAGGTGCAACTGCGCATCGGCTTCGGCGCCCAGCTTGCAGTTCTCGACCATGTAGGCGACCTGGCTTCGGACCTCTTCAGCGAGCTGGTCATACTGCACCGCAGACAGGCGGTTCTCGTGGATCGAGGGCAGGGCCTGGCGCATGCTCTCGTTTACCTTGCCCATCGCCTTGCGAAGCGGCGCATCGGTGTTCCAGCGGGTGCCCTCGTCGAGTTGCAGCGCCGTCGCGCCGTCGGCATGGCCGTGATCGTGATCTGTAGCGGCGAGGCCGATGCCGGCATAGCCCAGCGTGCCGCTGCCGAGGATGAAGGCGAGAGCGAAGGCTTTGGGTTTGCTGATCATCTGAGTAACTCCTGGTGGTTGGAGCAGCAAAGGGCGGCCCCTATCGTTTAACGATGGCTGTCCGGATTTGTTCCATCGATTTCGTCATTGGCGATGCAACTGCTCGATGGTGCCGGCGCCGATGGGCTGCATCAACAACAGAGCCAGTTTCTCGCGTTGCTGTGGTTCGAGGATTTCCCGCTCCAGCAGCAGTTGCTCGATGAGCAGGCGTTGTTGTTCGTTCTGCAGTTCGGCGATCCTCAGTTGTTCGGCATTGATCGCCGCGCGGTCTAGCTGTTCGGCGAAGATTGCCTCGATCAGTCGGTTGCGGTGCTCGCCGATGGCTGAGTTGGAATCATGCAGGAACGCCAGGAAAGGCGCCTCGGCATCGTGCCAGCGCTGCAGCTGACTGGTGCTCAGTTGCAGGTGGCGCGACAGCTCGGTGGGTGCGCCGGAGGGCATCGGCAGTCCGTCGTGCTGCAGCTTCTGCCAGCCCGCCGTGACAATGATGCCAAGGTTGACGAGCAGGGACAGGACCAGGGCATTGCGCAGGGTCGATTGGGTCATTTCAGATTTACCTTCAGGTAGCAGAGTTCGGGACGTGCGCACAGCGCGCCGGGCGGAGCGCTGCCGAGCACGGCAAGCATGGAGGCGGCGGCAGGGCGGGCTTGCGGCGGTTCTTGGAGGGCGCTGCCGATAAGCAGCCCGAGCATGATCGACGCGGCAGCGCTGGCTATCTGCATCCAGCGTCGTTGCCAGCGCGTGCGGCCTGGTGCGGGTGCGAATTGCGCGTGCAGGCGTTCGCTCAATTTGTCTGGCAACGCTGCGCAGGGCAGCGCCTGCAGACTGCGACTGAGTGCGCCCAGTTCCGCCAGGGTTGCGCTGCATTGTTCGCAGACGGGTAGGTGATTGGCAGCGCGAGTGTGCTCGTCGGGTGCCAGTTCGTTATCGAGGTAGGCGGATAACGTCGCCAAATCCAAATGTTCAGTCATCGGTGTGGCCTCCGTGAGCCTGGCGATAGGCGCGCAGCAGCGCTCCGCGAGCCCTAGCTAGGCGCGATTTGACAGTACCGGTGTTGATCTGCAGCGTGGCAGCCAACTCGTCATAGGACAGCCCCTCGACCTCTCGTAGCAGGAGGATCTCCCGCTGCTCTTGGGGTAGGCCGGCCAGCAGCCGCTCCAGCAGCATGAGGCGGCGCCCGCTTTCCAGTTGCTTCAGCGGCGACGGCGCGGGGTCGACCAGCTCTGCATGGTCCTCTAGCGGGTCTTCGGCATGCCGTCGTCGCTTGCGCAGCGTGTCCAGCGCGGCATTGCGCGCGATCTGCAGTAGCCATGTCTGGAAGCGGGCCTCGGGACGCCACCTCGGTAAGGCCTGAAATGCCCTGATGAAGGTTTCTTGGGTAAGGTCTGCAGCCTCGTCGGAGCAGCCGAGCAGGCGACGGATGAAGTGGAAAACGCGCGCCTGATGGCTACCTACCAGGGCGGCGAAGGCCTGCCGATTGCCGGTTACCGCGCGCTGGATGAGGTCGTCTTCGCTTTCGTTCATTAAGAGGAGCCCGCAGCATTTGGAAAAAAACGTACGCTAAGCTCAGTTGTCATCTATCCAGATGGGGGCAAAAGACAAGCGTGGCTTAAGTGCACATTCTATCCGTTGCTCCCACCCCATGAGTCGCCGATCTGTGGCTGATTAGCCGCGCCAACAAAACCGACGGTGCGCGCGTTCGTGACAATCGCCCGTAAAGACACAATGGCGTATCGGCAACCTTGATTTGAACTGCAACTTCAATCGTGCCAGCAGCGCTACCGGGCCAGCGGTCTCAACCTGGTGACGGCCGCCATCGTGCTGTGGAACACGGTGTACCTGGAGCGCGCGACATAAGGGTTGGGCGAGACCGGCAGCCGGTGGACAGCGAGCTGCTGCAACACCTGTCGCCGCGGGGATGGGAGCACATCAACCTGACCGGCGATTACGTCTGGCGGCAGTTGATGGGTATCAGCGGGTGGCCTCTCAGAGGGGCGTTAGCCAGGCGCGTAATTGCATTGACTTGACCATCCATTCGCATTGCCACTGACTGGTCAATTGCATTCGTGCTGACCAACTGTTGCATTCGACTTGACCGGCACACGCGGTAGTGACGATCGGCAGAGAACGCCCCATCCTTTCGATCGTGTTTTCGGTGCTCAACGTAGCCCCGAATTTTCTCAGACCGTAAGGCTTTTGTAACACGTTCGCGGCCTCATCTAACTGTGCGCAAATGACTCATGCGGCCTTCCTGAAGCCACTCAACAGCTTTATGTTTCCTGACACCGCGTGGTAATTGAAGTAACCACTCACCCCCGAGTGAGCCACTGCCCTTGAGCCCGGAGGGGTTCATGACACCGGCGCTTCAGCTCATCCCGAATAGCCAGCAGCGTCGCACGCATTCGATTCTTGACCGTCAGGCGCAGTATTTGGAACCCACCAACTGCTGAGTCTGCCATTGCGTCCTGAAGCCCACCACGCTGTCATCCGCGTAGCGAACAACGATCACATCGCCACGGGCATGTTGCTCGCGCCACTGCCTTGTCCACAGAACCAGCACGGAGTGAAGATAGATATTCGCCAGCAATGGCGATAGAGCACCGGCAACAATAGAGCAAACTCTCGGATGAAATGGGGGCTGCGCATTGCCTTGGAAAGTTTTGCTCCGAGGTATGCGGGATGCCCCGACGTCGAGATTGTTCTCGTCATTGAAGTCATCGCCCCACTGGCGGGAAACTCAGTAATGAGCCGAAAACCGCGTGCCGCGAAAAAGTCTTGGCGGGGCGGCTCTAGTTCACGCTGATACCAGTCGTCTGATCCAGTCCAGCAGCACACTGGGCAGCAACTCTGGTCTGTGCAGCAAGGCATATTGCCGCGAGCCGAATACCGCCGGCAGGTAATTCGCCGCCTGGCGGTCGATGGTCAAACAGAACGGATAGATGCCTTGGAGCTTGGCTTCGGTCACGGCCTGACGCATGTCTTCGACACCATAGCGGCCTTCGTACTGGTCAACATCGTTCGGCTTGCCGTCGGAGAGCAGTAACAAAAGACGGTGCGTGGCGGCTTCGCGCATCAGCAATGTGCTGGCGTGGCGCAGGGCGGCGCCGGCCCGGGTATAGCGTTCCGGCTCGAGGGCGGCAATGCGCCGACCGACTTCATCGCTGTAGCGCTCATCGAATGCTTTCAGGGTGCGGATTGTGACCCGCTGCGGCCCTTCGCCGGAAAACGCCAGCACGCTATAGGGCTCGCCCAGGCTCTCCAGCGCCAGACAGACCAGCAGCAATGCCTCGCGCTCGACATCAATGACCCGGCGATGGTTGGACAGCCAGCTGTCAGTGGAGCCGCTGACGTCGATCAGCAACATGATCGCCATGTCGCGTCGGCCACGACGCTGGGTTTGATACAGCGCCTGCGGCATGCTCAGGCCGGCGCGGGCCTCGGCGCAACCGTCGATATACGCCTCCAGATCGATATCGTCGCCCTCCCATTGTTTGCGCAGCCTGACACGCTGCGCCCGCAGGCATTCGAATTGCCGGCGGATGGCATCGAGCACCGGGCGGTGAGTCTCGAGGGTTCGCTCGACCCACTGCTGCGGGCCATCCTGGGCGGGACACAGTTGCAGGGAGGTGCCCGGATCATGGTAGATCTGGCGGCGGTAATCCCACTCGGGGTAGCTGATTGCGTTGCGGAGAATGTCCTGTGCAGCGCGCTGGACCCGGGTCTGTGGCGGGTCGTCAGACAGCAACACTTCTTTCGGTCGGCCTGCCGTGACCACCAGTCGGGCTTCGTTGAGTTCGGACAATGACTCGGCGAAATCAGCCGCCGGGGTATCAGTATCCCGGTCGGTCGGGCGTTGCATGCCCATAGGGTCTTCGGCTTTTTCCAGCGGTTCGGCGGTTTGCACCATCCACATGCCTTGTTCCCGCTCGTCGTCCTCGTCGGCACAGGCCTTGCGCGCAGTGGGCTGACGTGTGAGGCGGGCACTGCGTGGCAGGGCGTCTTCGTTGTCGATTTCACCGGGCAGGGGCGACACCTTCTGGCCCGCCGGTGGCTCGCGCAGGTCGCCGGTCCAGGCATCGAGAAACAGCAGATGAGCGCCGAGCCCGTGAGACGCTTCGGCGCACTGGAGACGTTGCGCGAGGGTTTCTGATAGTTGCAGCGAGTCGGCCGTTTCGGTGGGGATCGCCAGCCCTTCCAGAGGCGCGCCAACTTCGCTGCTCAGCAGTAACCGAAGGAAGTTTTCCAGGGGTTGTCGCTGTTTGGAAAAGGCGTGAAGCGGTGGACGGGTCGCCAGGGCATGTTGGCGCAAGCCACGAATTGATGGCGCCAACCCCGGTAACAGGCGTATCAGATCCGCATCAGCCGCCCAGGCTTCGAGGAGCCGATAGACGCTACGCTGCATTGGGTTGTCGAGGGCTGACAGGGCGTTGGCACTGCCTCGTCGGGCGCGCATAGCCTGTTGCAAGGCCAGCGTTCTATAACGTTCCAGCGTCAGCGGACTTTCGCCGCTGCCCAGGTGCGCCGGCAGCCATAAGGACACGCCGTCGGTCGCCGGGATGGCGCTTTGCCCACACGGTTTTTCGTTACGTAGCAAAAGCTTTTTCAGTAGCGTGGGCGGCGAGGGTGGTTGCGCAACGCGCAGCGAATAATGGGTGTTGAACACCGCCTTGATCAGCAGATCGAGGTGTTGTACAACATCCCCGAGGGTGACGATTTTTGCAGTGTCCGAAGGGGCCAGGTGACGACGCCACAACGCCTGTGCATACACCGTCGCGTGGCGTGCGACATCGGTGATGACGTCCTCGGCTTCGGCCATCTAGATAAACGACAGGTCGACGAGGTCGCGCATGGCAGCGACCAGCACCGCGTCATCGGATAGCGGCGAGATCAGCGCAACCCGGCAGGCGATGGGCGCAGCAATGCCGCTGGTAATCAGTCGCGCAGTGGCAATCAGCAGACGGGTACTGGGGACTTCCGCCAGGCCTCGATCCTGCAAGGCGCGTAGCCGCTGGGCGAGGGTGACCAGGGCGTGGGCGGTGGCGTAGTCGGTTCCACCTTCATGGATAACGATGGCCATTTCGCGCTCGGCCGGCGGGAAGTCAAAATCCAGCGCCACAAAGCGCTGTCGGGTACTCGGCTTCAAGTCCTTGAGAATCCGTTGGTAGCCGGGGTTGTAGGACACCACCAATTGAAAGTGTGGCGAGGCTTCGACGATCTCGCCGATTTTGTCCAGGGGCAGAATGCGTCGGTGGTCGGTCAGCGGGTGCAAGACGACAATGGTGTCTTGCCGCGCTTCGACCACCTCGTCCAGATAACAGATCGCGCCTTCGCGCACGGCTCGGGTCAGCGGGCCTTCCGTCCAGTGGGTGCCTTGGTGACCGATCAGGAAACGCCCGACCAGGTCGCTGGCACTCAAGTCGTCATGGCAGGAAATAGTGATCAGCGGGCGCTTCAGACGCCAAGCCATGTGTTCGACAAAACGGGTCTTGCCACACCCGGTGGGTCCTTTGAGCATGACTGCCAGTTGCTGTGCATGGCATTGCTCGAAGATCGCCACCTCGGCGCCGCTGGGCTGGTAATAGGGTTCAGCTTGCAGCAGCGCGGATTCTGCGGCCGACAGGTTCTGCTGCATTCGCGAACGATCCATCACAACGCTGCGCCCGACGCACGAGGCGCGTCCAGAACCGGATCGGCTTCATCGACATTGAATTGCGGCGCATGGCGGAAAAAATCGAAGATAAACAGCCCGACACCCAGGCTGAACATCGACGCCGTCGCCACCAGCATCAGGAAATGCACCTGAATCTTCAACTGCACATCCAGATAGCCCATGCCGAGAATGCGTTCAAGGTACACCTGAGCAATGCCCGCAGTGGCAAATGACAGGGTCATGCCGAACATCCCTCCCAACTGCAGCCAAAATGCCCAATAACCGATACTGCTTTCTTCCACGGGACGACGGGTCATGCCTGGCAGCGCATAGGTGATCATCGCCAGGACAATCATGACGTAGGCTCCATAAAAGGCCGCATGGCCGTGCATGGCGGTGATCAGGGTGCCATGGGTCCATTTGTTGACGTCGGGAAAGGTGTGGGCCAGACCCAGGAGGCCGGCGCCAAACATGGTGAACAGGGCGCTGCCTATGGTCCAGTGCAAGGCCAGTTTATTGGGATGAGAGAGGCCGGAGCGGCGCATTGCGTTGTAGGCATAGATCGCCATGCCGACTAGCGCCATAGGCTCAAGTGCACTGAAGAAGCCGCCCAATGGAAGCCAGTAATGGGGGACGCCGATCCAGTAATAGTGGTGGGCGGTGCCAAGGATGCCGGCAATGAACACCAGGCCGACAATGACGTACAGCCACTTCTCCATGACCTCGCGATCAGCGCCGGACAGCCTGATCAGCAGATAGGCCAGAAAGCCGCCCTGGATCATTTCCCAGACACCTTCGACCCACAGGTGAATCGTCCACCAGCGGTAGTAGATCGACACCACGTAGTTTTCATAATGCAGCAGCGCCGGCAAATAAAGCACAGCGGCACTGGCCAAACCCAACAAAAGAACGCCTTCGGTGGCAGTGAAACGCCCGGCTTTCTTGATGGTCATGCCGATGTTGTAGAGAAACATCAGCATGCAGATCACGATCACGATCTTGTGCGGCAGCGGTTGTTCGAGCAATTTGTTCCCGGTGCCGTAACCGAACAGGTAGCCCAGCACGGCGGTGACGCCCATGGCCGTCCACAACCCGAGCTGGATATAGGCCAGTTTGGTGCTGTGCAACTCGCCACGGGACTCGTCGGGCACCATCCAGTAGGTTGCCCCCATGAATCCGGTCAGCACCCAGACGATCAACAGATTGGTGTGTATCGCCTTGGTGACATCAAAGGGCAACACGTCCAGCAGGGGATCCGGTCCGAGGTATTTGGCCGCCGAGAGCAAGCCGAATACCAGTTGCAGACCGAATAGTGCCATGGCAACGGCGAAGTACCAGTAAGCGACGGATTGAGATCTGTAACGCATGGTCATCCCCTTTGATTACTGGAACGACGCCAGATAGGCGACCAGTTGATCGATCTGTTCGGGCGTTAGCGATTTGGCGAAGGTGTCCGGCATGAAAGACATGCCATTGGCGGAATACATGTCGCCCGGATGCAGGTAGGCGCTTGGCGTGACGATGGACTCGCGGATGAAGCCTTCGACGTCCTTGGCCTCGCCCTTGTAGTCAGGCGAGGCCATGACCTGTTTGGCCCGAGCAGCCAACCCGGCCAGTGTCGGTCCGGCGAGATTGACCCCCGGTGCAATCGAATGGCAAGCGCTGCACACCGGTGTGGCCGTGGTTCGAAACAGCGCCTCACCCAGGGCAATCGGGTCTTCCTTGTCGGACACCGGGCGTGCGGCGGGTGGCTGGTTGCCACCGGCGACATTCTGTTGCGCAACGGTTAAGTCCATGCCGGGAATTGACGTGCCGGTCACCAGAATCGGCCTTGGTGGCCAACCTTGATTGTCGACCTTGCTCACCCAATCCATAAAGGCGATTAACGCCGCGATTTCTTCGTCATTGAGATTCAGATTCGGCATCAACCGGCGATGGCGTTGCTCGTCATAAAACTTTGAGGGGTCTTTGAGGAACGCGGTGAGATAAGGTGCGCCGCGCAGCTGGGTGATTTTCGTCAGGTCCGGAGCGTAATACGCGCCTTCACCAAACAACGTATGGCAATTGATGCAATTGTATTCATGCCATACATCCTTGCCGCGAGTGACCTCTGGCGTGATCTGTTGAGCGTTGGTCAATTTTGGAAACTGGCGGTGACTATCAACCGTCATGCCGAGAAACACCACGGCGGCGATGGCCGTCGATATCAGTGCGAACGAGCGTGTCTGGCGTTTGTTCATTGCGACCTCCCTAGACGCCGATACCAGTCCAGTAGGTGATGCCTATAACGCTGGCATAAACGACCGCGCTGGCCATCAGCACGAGCACGGCATAGCTGACTATCTTCAAAGCTTTTTGCACGGCTGCCTCCCGAGTAGAAAGTGCAGGTGGAAAGTTCCCGGAAAAGCGCTCTGCCGGGTGGGTATTAATCAACAGGAAGAGCGTTAGGCGCATGCACAGCGGCTTTGCGCTGCTCAGAACGAGGCGGGCGACCTCGACTTCTGCTGCCCTGACGATTGCCTGAGGTCAGGATTCAAATAGCCGAGAACAGGCACTAATTATTAACGATACCAAGCGCTGCATATTTGAGTGCCGTGGTTCAAGTTGGGAAATTGAATGATCTTGAGGGTAGTAGAGTTCGCATAACTGTCAAGAAATCAAATAAAATTTGAACCAGTCGTAGTGGCCATCATACAGAATAGATTGAAATAATCGAGGCGAAGCAAATGATCAGCGTATCTCTATTGAGGACGGAGGCGCATAGTATTCAGTCATGATCAACCATAAGTGCTCAATGGCGTCATGATATTTGAGGTCGGTATTTCGTCTCTTCTCATGATACTGGCTGAAAACTTCCAATCCAGATAGAGCCTATCGAGAAAATCAAGGGCGGCGCAGCTCAAGCTATGTGCTTCGCTGAACAGCTGGTTGTTACGTTCAAGCATCAGCTTTAGACATACTTCGGCTTGACCGAAAATCCAAGACCGGGCTTCTGCATCTCCTGACGATTTATACGGCCTCCAAAATGATCGATGGCGTCGATCGTGTGGTGCGATTTCGAAACTGTCCGAGTTGTGAGCCCGCCATCGACGTACCTGCCGGACACCTTATCATCCGCCAGTTGCCGATGGGGACAAGCGAATCCCCCAAAGGAGTCGCGGCCCGGTCAACGTTCTGGGTTCGGCTTTGATTTTGACTCGGCCCATCAAATGTACAACTTCCTGCCGCGATGGAGAAGGTTGTCAACTACAATTCTACGATGGCAACGCCACAAAACGGCTTCCGAATATATGAGCGCGCATCGCTGGTCCTGACTGGGTACCGACAACTGTAAAAATCCATGTTCAAACTCTTCGGGCAACGCATAATCGGTATAGTTATGGAAACTTTGGTTGATCCAAAATACCTTGATGTTTAGTGCGCGGTTATTTTCGAAACTCATCAAGCTCCGGTATTTGTATGTGGTCGATTTTTGCGTAGCGCAGAAGGGCTAATCGACGACAAAGAGGATCATACCTCAGGGTTGACCGGGCAAGCCATGGGGGGAAGAACATCGAGTGGTGGGGATCTATAAGGAAGCTGATCAATCATCGAACTCGTTAATAATAAATTTCAAAAAGGGATTTAAAAAAGGCCCGCAAGCGAGCCTAAAAAACGGTTCTATTAGTTGCATGAAACTGTTTCAGCTTCTTACTCCTCAGATGCCACCAGTCGCGCACCTTTACGCGTGACCTGCTGCCCGACTTCAAAACTCGCATTGGGTGAGCGCACCGTACTAATCTCACCTTGGGCGTTTTTCACGTCATAAGCGGTTTCAGATTTGCCAATGCCTACTTGCACCGCACTGCCTGCGAAAAAACCCCCAGCTGCGCCGACTAATGCACCAATCGGGCCGCCTGCCGCGCCAACCATCATTCCGGCCAAGGCGCCGAAACCCTTGCCAGCGGTTGTGTCGGGGACTTCACGGATTATCTGGTCTGCCTGGCATAGCGGAGACAGCAGTGTACACAGGGTAAAACCGAGCGCGATTGAACGAGTCATGACATTGTCCCTTTGGGATTTGCGTTAAGTTCGTTATTCAATACACAAAACGGGCCAATAATTTTATCGATTGATTTCAATTACTTAGGAAATTTCATGGTCATTATGACCTGATTATAAAAAGGTCATAATGACAAGCAAATAGTCAATATGACTTCTCGACTGATAGCTTGTGCGTGCATGGCTGGACGATTGGTACTCGATGAGTGACTTTGACATGGGGGCGCAGTACCAATGCTAGGGATATTCCGACGCCTCCAGTGCTCAACTAACATTTGTAAGCTGCAATGCCGGTAAAGGCCACAGTTCCGATGCCAGTCGGGCAGGCTGTCGTTTGCTTTCCCACTGACCACTTGTTTGCATTCGAGCTGACCAGCGATAGATGACGTATCACCTCAACCAAAAAGTATGGTGATCTCTACCGGGGGTCATGTCGAAATAACTGAAAATTAGGCCATTTAATTTTTAATCATATGATTTATATTGTTTTTTATGAGCAGTCATCTTGCACAAAGAGAATACAATATCCTGCCTTTCGGTTTAGCCCTTCTCACCAGCTAGGTTGATGGCTGGACTTGCCCCTACAAAACCGGACACCAACTCTCTGTTAAATTGATGCCGCCGCCAAGCACCTGAACTCCCTTGGCGAGCGATATTTCAAAGCGCTGTGCGGATGCTGCTCGTTGTAATGTTCAAAGGCAATTGCCAGGTTGCGCAACGCTGTTTCCCGATCCGGTTTGGGCATATGCGCCACTTAATCGCGCTTGATCGTTTTCACGAAGCTCTCGGCCATGCCGTTGCTCTGGGGGCTGCGTACCGGAGTGGTCACCGGCTGCAAACCGATCTGTCGAGCAAACAGGCGTGTCTGTTCGGCGGTGTACGCCGAGCCGTTATCGCTTAGCCATTGCACAGGAGTTATGGGCAGTTGATCGCCAAAGCGCTTTTCTACGCTTTCCAGCATCAAGTCGCGGATGTCACGCTCAGTTTCGCGCCGTCCTCGCAGCGGAACTCAAAGCCGTCCGAGCACCAACGCGTATCGTTGGTTTTCACCGCAATACGGCCTTCGTGCCGACGTGGCACGCCGGGATGTTTGATTCGGCGTTCAAGCAGCAAGTTATGATCGCGCATGACCCGGTAAACCTGCTTCACATTGATCTCCGGTAGCGACTGGGTTTCACGGGCGCGACGCAGTAATCCCCAGACCCGACGGTAGCCATAGCTGGGCAGTTCGCTGACCTGTTACTGGATTTCAACCACCAGATCAGCATCGTCCACAGGCCTGCTTCGCCGTACTTTGGGCGATACCGATTGCTTGACTCGAACCGTTAATTGCGAGCGTGCTACACCGAGACATCTACTGACCAGTTTCACTGGTTGTCCCCCGGCAACAAGGGTGAGTACGCAATCCATTTTCGCGACCGGGCGATCTCCACGGCCTCTTTGAGGATCTCTGCTTCCATTGTTTTCTTGCCCAGCATCCGTTGTAGTTCACGGATCTGCTTGAGCGCATCGCTCAGCTCGGAGGCAGGCACCACGGCTTCACCGGTACTGACCGCCGACAAACTGCCGTCCTGGTAAAGCTTGCGCCACAGGAACAGCTGGTTGGCATTGATGCCGTTACGCCGAGCCACCACCGAAACGCTTTGTCCTGGCTCAAGGCTCTCGCGAACCATTGCCATTTTTTGCTCTGAGCTCCAGCGGGGCCGCCGCTCCTGACCCAAAAGCTCACTATTCTTATCGTTGCTATTAGTCATGAACATAACCGTTTGCCTACCCCTTCTCGTAAGGGGGAAACGGTGTCCTGTCTTTCATGGGGCTCGTTCAACATCATTGATAGATCATCCGGTTATCATCGTTTAAGTTGTCTCAAGCGATCCGACATCTACCTCCTTTTAGGGAATTCTCTTATGCCTGAAGAAAAGACCATCTCGTCAGTTGCTTCCCAACGACTCCAGACGACGCTTTCAAAATGGGACAATGAAGATTTAGCAGAAGGCCTCCTTACCCAAAGGGCTAGTGATATTCCTGAATTGTCGAATGCCGAACTGGTACATCTTCGTGTCCGTGTGATTGCTTTGGAAAATCTGGTGATCGCTTTGCTCGCCCAAGGGTCGGATCAACAGATTGCTGTCGCGCGCGAAATGGCTAGCTACATCACACCAAGACCGGGTTTCACACAGCACCCGCTGACGATTCATGCTGCCTCCCAAATGGTCGACAGCGTCGACCGTGCGGTGAGATTTCGAAAACTGTCCGGGACATGAGCGCGCCGTTAACCTCCATGTCAGGCGCACCTCATCCGACAGGTCTGCGCCGGGTAGACAAGAGAATGCCCCACAGGGGTAGCGGCCTTACTCAATGTTGCTGATTTAGCTATGGTCCGGCCCATCAAATGAACGACTATCCGGCCGCGGTGGATAAGGTAGTCAGCAACAATCCGACGATGGCAACGCCACCAGACGGCCTCTGCACACATGATCGCGCACTGCTGGTTCTGACTGAGCGCTAACAATTGTGATAGTCCCGATTCAAATTCATTAGACAATGCATAATCAGCATAGTTGTGAAAACTTTGGTTGATCCAGAATCCATTAATGTCTGGCGCCACAGTTTTTGATTTTTTTCGTAATCCGCCAAGTTTGGCCAGTTGTATATAATCGATGTTTTGCGCAGCAAGCGCTTGCGGTAATGTATTGAAATTGAATTGAGGGTTAGTTCGCGATAGGGGCGCGGTACGAATGTCCGCGAGCCATTCAAAATGTTCGGCCTGAAGTAGTTCAATGAACTCAGATAGGGTTCTGGTGGAATGGCCTATTGTATAAATTACTGGAAGCTCGAACATTAGTCTGGGTCCAAAATACCAATAGTGCTAAATATGACAATGAGTAATCGACTTCGTTTACTGTCTCCTAGAAACGCTTAGGCGAAAGGTCAAGCGCTTCACCATCGATTGATGGTCCTTCGCCTGAAATTGTATTCGCAAGGGGGGGGTGATTCGGAAATTCCAGTTTATAGTCAAGAAAATAATTTATTCAGGTCTGTATTTTAGACGAAAACTCGATGAAAATCAGGCATGTGGAATGACTAAAAATATACCGACCTATTTGAAGATGATTATTTGTCTACTGGATGGCCTTCCTTCCTTAAATAAATATTGAACCATTGGTGCTGAAAGTTGTTTTGACCCGCTTATAGAATATGATTTGCAATGTCCGTGAGTAAGGAGGAGTGTTGATTACATAATCTTAATTAAGAGGCGATGGAGCATAATCGTTACTCGGCGGGTCATTCGTCAGAGGTCGATCGCTCAGCGAACGCATGCGTGCTTCCAAGTTCTCACTGCCCGGTGTCCGGCGTCCATTAAAATATGGGCTGATCATTTTGTTGTGCCTGGTGTTAGGTGGGTTTTCCGGATTACAGGCGAAGGACTACGGCGGGCTCGAGCAGCAGCGTGTAGACGCCATATTTCCTGGCAGTGATAAGCTTTCCGAGCCGACAGGCGAGTTCAAGGTTCGCACCATCGGCACCGGCAAAGAGGTGCTTGGTTATGTGTTCCAGAGTCAGGACGTGGTGGATATTCCAGCCTACTCGGGCAAGCCGATTAACATGCAGGTCATCCTCGATACCCACGGTGTCATCCAGGATGCCTACGTGCTGGAACACCATGAGCCGATTCTGCTGATCGGCATTCCCGTGGAAAAGCTTCATGCCTTTGATGCCAAATACAAAGGGATCAAGGCCGACCGAAGGGTGGTCGTCGGTCACTCCAGTGATCCAGAGGCGGTGACAGTCGATGGGATCTCTGGAGCGACGGTCACCGTCATGGTGGTCAATGAGATCATCATGCGCGCTGCGCACAAGGTGGCCGTATCGCTGAAGCTTATTGAGGACAAGGGTGGCGCAACACAGAAGCCCGCCACCGTGCGCCAGGACTTTTACGAACCCGCCACTTGGGAGCAACTGACGGGCAACGGCGCCATCCGCCGCTTGAACCTGACCCGTGGCCAGGTCGACGCTGCCTTCAAGGGCACCGAAGCCGAAGGCGTCGACAACGCCAGCGCCGATCAGGTTGATGAGACCTTTATCGAGCTCTACACCGCCGACTTGAACCCGCCGACCATCGGCCGCGCGCTGCTGGGCGACAATCAATACCGTTTCCTCATGCAAGATCTCAAGCCCGGCGAGCAGGCCATCGCGGTGCTGGGGCGTGGCCTGTATTCCTATAAAGGCTCGGGGTATGTGCGCGGCGGGATCTTCGATCGGGTGCAATTACGCCAGTTCGGCAACATCATCAGCTTCCGCGACATGGACCATCAGCGGCTCTCCGATGTCTTTGCCAAGGGCATGCCGGAATTCACCGAAATGTCGATTTTCATTGTGCGCGAGCCGGCCCGGTTCGACCCAGGATCGCCCTGGTCCCTGGAGTTACTGGTGCGTCGCCAGATCGGCGCGGTGAGCGGTGTGTTCAGTAGCTTCGAGCTGTCTTACCAGTTGCCCGAGCCATACCTTTTGCGTCCACCGCCTAGCGCCGAAGAACTGGCCGCCATCGAGGTTGCCAACAGACCGACGTGGGTCAATATCTGGTACCAGAAAGCGTTTCAGATCGGGATCCTTTGCACGGCCCTTGCTGTGTTGATGGTGATTTTGTTCCTGCAGGATACCTTCACCCAATACCCGCGCTTTCTCCACTGGCTGCGTCGCGTCTATTTGGTTTTCACCGTGGTGTTCATCGGCTGGTATGCCCTGGGGCAGATCTCGGTGGTCAATGTCCTGACCTTCGCCCATGCCCTGTTTGAGAACTTCCGCTGGGAACTGTTTCTCACTGACCCGATTGTTTTCATCCTCTGGACATTCACCGCCGCCAGTATTCTGCTCTGGGGGCGAGGAGTGTTCTGTGGCTGGTTGTGTCCCTTCGGCGCCTTGCAGGAGTTGATCAACGAAGCTTCGCGCAAACTCAAGGTTCCGCAATTTGAATTGCCCTTCGCATTGCATGAACGCTTGTGGGCCGTGAAGTACATCATTCTGCTGGTGCTGTTCGGCATCTCGCTTGAGTCGATGACTACCGCCGAGCAATTTGCCGAAGTGGAACCCTTCAAGACCGCCATCACCCTCAAGTTCGATCGCCAGTGGTGGTTCGTGGCCTATGCGGTGGCGTTGCTGGTCATCAACATCTTCACGCGCAAAGTCTATTGCCGCTACGTCTGCCCGTTGGGTGCCGCGCTGGCTATCCCCAGCAAGCTGCGTCTGTTCGACTGGCTCAAACGCCGGAAAGAATGCGGCACCCCCTGCCAGCTGTGCGCCAAGGAATGTGAGATCCAGGCGATCCACCCGGATGGTCACATCAACGGCAACGAGTGCCATTACTGCCTCGATTGCCAGATGACCTACCACAACGAAAACAAATGCCCGCCGCTGGTGCTCAAGAACAAGCGTAAGACGCGGGACAAGCCCGCACCCGTGCCAGAGCACGCCGAGTTGATTCCGGTGGTGCAAGTGTTCGAGCCCTGACCCGGACACGCATCGATTGACCGAGCTTTCTCATATCTGCCCCCGATGGAGCAAAACCCATGAGCGATAAAAAGTCGAAAAACGATCATGAACCAGTGATTGGCGCTGGCCTTAACCGACGCGGTTTTCTTGGCGTCTCAGCCCTGACAGGTGCCGCGCTGGCGGGTGGCACGGCGTTGGGTAGCGCGGTATTCACTCGTGAGTCCTGGGCCGCGGCGGCCAAGGACGCGCAGTCAAAAATTCATGTAGGGCCGGGCGAGCTGGATCAGTACTACGGTTTCTGGAGCGGCGGCCATCAGGGTGAAGTGCGGATCATGGGCGTTCCATCCATGCGTGAGTTGTTGCGCATCCCGGTGTTCAACGTCGATTCCGCTACCGGCTGGGGCCTGACCAACGAAAGCAAACGGGTCATGGGCGACAGCGCCCACTTCCAGAATGGCGACTGCCACCACCCGCATTTGTCCATGACCGACGGCAAGTACGACGGCAAGTACCTGTTCATCAATGACAAGGCCAACAGCCGCGTTGCGCGTATCCGTCTGGACATCATGAAGTGCGACAAGATGCTCACCGTGCCGAACGTGCAGACCATTCATGGGTTGCGCCTGCAGAAAATGCCGCACACCAAATACGTGTTTGCCAATTCCGAGTTTGTCATTCCGCACCCCAATGACGGCAGCACCTTCGACCTGCAGGACAAGAACAGCTACACCATGTTCAACGTCATTGATGCCGAAAAAATGGAGATGGCCTTTCAGGTGATCGTCGAGGGCAACCTCGATAACACCGACGCTGACTACACTGGCAAGTACGCAGCGTCGACCTGCTACAACTCCGAGAAGGCCTACGACCTGGGCGGCATGATGCGTAACGAGCGCGACTGGGTGGTGGTGTTTAACATCCCGCGCATCGAAGCGGCTATCAAGGCCGGCAAGTTCATCACCCTGGGTGACGCCAAGTCACCGGTGGTCGATGGTCGTAGAACTGAGGGCAAGGACAGCGAGTTCACGCGCTATATCCCGGTGCCGAAGAACCCTCACGGGATCAATATGACGCCCGATGGCAAGTACTTCATTGCCGCTGGCAAACTCTCACCGACCTGCACGATCATAGCCACCGCCAAACTGGATGATCTGTTCGACGACAAATTCAAGGACCCGCGCGACGTGGTGGTCGGCGAGCCGGAACTGGGGCTCGGGCCGCTTCACACCACCTACGACGGGCGCGGTCATGCCTACACCACACTGTTCATCGACAGCCAGGTGGTGAAGTGGAACATCGATGAAGCCGTTCGCGCCTACGGCGGCGAGAAGGTCAACTGCATCAAGCAGAAACTCGACGTGCACTATCAGCCGGGCCACAACCATGCCTCGCTGACCGAAACCAGTGAAGCCGACGGCCAGTGGCTGGTGGTGCTCAGCAAGTTTTCCAAGGACCGCTTCCTGTCGACCGGTCCGCTGCACCCGGAGAACGACCAGTTGATCGATATTTCCGGCGACGAGATGAAACTGGTGCACGACGGCCCGGCCTTTGCCGAACCCCACGATTGCGTCATGGCCCGTCGTGACCAGATCCGGACCAAAAAGATTTGGGACCGTGACGACCCGTTTTTCGCCGAGACCGTGGCGATCGCCGCCAAAGACGGGATCAAGCTGGAGACCGACAACAAGGTCATCCACGACGGCAAGAAAGTGCGCGTCTACATGACCTCGATGGCCCCGGTCTACGGTGTCACTGAGTTCACCGTCAAGCAGGGTGATGAGGTCACCGTGACCATCACCAACATCGATAAGGTGGAAGACGTGAGTCACGGCTTCGTCATGACCAACCACGGTGTGAGCATGGAGATCAGCCCACAGCAGACATCCTCGATCACCTTCGTCGCCGACAAGCCGGGGTTGCACTGGTATTACTGCAGCTGGTTCTGCCATGCGCTGCACATGGAAATGGTCGGCCGGATGCTGGTCGAGAAGGCTTGAGGGCTGGTCGCATCAGGGCCGCAAAAAGGTAAACGCAGTGTTCAAACCCCTGACAAATGACTCATTACACGGCATGGCACTTTTTGTGTTGGTGTTTCTATCGGCATTTGCCCAGGCGTCGCCACGGCCCATCACCGAGCTGCCCCTGCAACCCGATGGTGATCACCACTGGAAGTTGCCGGCCGGAGAGTACCCGGGGCAGTTCACTATCGATCAGCCGATGCAGATTGATTGCGAGAAAGGTGCGGTCATCAATGCGCAGGGGCAGGGCAACGCTGTGTTCATCAGCGCTCCCGACGTGCGGATCGAGGGCTGCACATTGCTTGACTGGGGGCGCGACATGACGGCCATGAACTCAGCGATTTTCATCGGTCCCAAAGCCCGGGGTGCGGTGATACGCAACAACCGCATGAAAGGACCAGGCTTCGGCATCTGGGTGGACAGCACCCACGACGTCAGCCTGATTGACAACGATATCGAAGGCGACCCGAGCATTCGCTCCCAGGATCGCGGCAATGGGATTCATCTGTATGCCGTGCACGGCGCCAAGGTGATCGGTAATCACGTGCGACAGACCCGCGACGGGATCTACATCGACACCTCGAACGGCAACCTGCTGCAGGGCAATACTTTGGAAGACCTGCGCTATGGCGTGCACTACATGTACGCCAACGACAACCAGTTGCTCGGCAACACCACCCGCCGGACACGCACCGGCTATGCCTTGATGCAGAGCCGCAAGCTGACGGTGATTGGCAACCGTTCCGAGCAGGACGAGAGCTATGGCATCCTGATGAACTACATCACCTATTCCGAGCTGCGCGACAACTTCGTCAGCGACGTGCGCAGCGGCTCCGCCGATGGCGGTATGGTCAGCGGTGCCGAGGGCAAGGCGCTGTTTATCTACAACTCGCTGTTCAATGTCATCGAACACAACCACTTCGAGCGCAGTGCCGTGGGCATTCACCTCACTGCAGGCTCCGAAGACAACCGAATCGCCAGCAACGCCTTCGTCGACAATCAGCAGCAAGTCAAATACGTCGCCACCCGCTTGCAGGAATGGTCGGCCGAGGGACAGGGCAATTATTGGAGCGATTACCTGGGTTGGGATCGCAATAACGATGCGGTGGGCGACGTGATCTACGAACCCAACGACAACGTCGACCGTCTGCTGTGGCTGTACCCGCAGGTCCGTCTGTTGATGAATAGCCCGAGTATTCAATTACTGCGTTGGGTTCAGAGCAGTTTCCCCGTGACAAAATCGCCGGGGGTCAAAGACAGTTTCCCGCTGATGAACCTTCCGACGATGCCCCAAACACAGCGGCCGACCTTATGAATGCCGTCGAGATCGAAGGGGTAAGCCAGCGTTACGGCAGCATGACCGTGCTGCACGATCTGACCCTGAGTCTGGGTGAAGGCGAGGTGCTGGGCTTGTTTGGCCACAACGGTGCGGGCAAGACCACGGTGATGAAATTGATCCTTGGCCTGCTCAAGGCCAGCGCCGGCCAGGTGCATGTACTCGGCTGCCGACCCGCACAAGCCGACGTGCGTCGCCAACTTGGTTACCTGCCGGAAAACGTGACGTTCTACCCGCAACTCAGTGGCCGCGAAACCCTGCGGTATTTCGCCCGTCTCAAAGGAGCCGCCCTGACGCAAGTGGACGAATTGCTCGAGCAGGTCGGGCTTGCGGGGGCCGCAGACCGTCGGGTGAAAACCTATTCCAAGGGCATGCGCCAGCGTCTGGGCCTGGCTCAGGCGGTGCTCGGCGAGCCGCGCCTTTTGCTGTTGGACGAACCGACGGTGGGGCTGGACCCGATTGCTACCCAGGATCTTTACCTGTTGATCGACCGTCTGCGCCAACAGGGCGCGAGTATCATCCTTTGCTCCCATGTGCTGGCAGGCGTCGAAGCGCATATCAACCGTGCGGCCATCCTGGCCAATGGCTGCTTACAGGCGATCGGAAGTCTGTCCAGACTGCGTGAAGACGCCGACTTGCCGGTGCGGATCCGGGCCAGTGGTCTTTGCCGACGCGAGCAATGGTTGCAGCGCTGGAATGCCGCCGGGCACATCGCTACGGCCATGGGCGGCAACGGGGTCGAGGTGATGGCTGTCAATGGCCACAAAGTTGATCTGCTGCGCCAGTTGTTCCACGAGGATCAACCGCAGGACATCGAGATACTGCAACCGTCCCTCGAAGACCTCTACGGCTACTACATGAGTCGTGCGACCACCGGCACAGAAGGCACCCAGCCATGATGCAGATCTGGAGTATCGCCGGTAAGGAGTTCAGCGACGGGCTGCGCAATCGCTGGCTGCTAGCAATCAGTTTGTTGTTCGCCATTCTGGCGGTGGGTATCGCCTGGCTCGGCGCGGCGGCGTCCGGGCAAGTGGGCTTCACTTCCATTCCGGCCACCATCGCCAGCCTCGCCAGCCTGGCGACGTTCCTGATGCCGCTGATTGCCTTGCTGTTGGCCTATGACGCGATCGTCGGCGAGGACGAGGGCGGAACGCTGATGCTGTTGCTGACCTACCCCTTGGGGCGTGGACAAATCCTGTTGGGCAAGTTTGTCGGTCACGGTCTGATCCTGGCGCTGGCCACGCTGATCGGATTTGGCTGTGCCGCCGTGGCCATTGCCTTGCTGGTCGATGATGTTGATTTGGGAATGCTGCTCTGGGCGTTTGGCCGCTTCATGGTGTCTTCCACGCTACTGGGCTGGGTGTTTCTGGCGCTGGCTTACGTGCTGAGCAGCAAGGCCAGCGAAAAATCCAGCGCAGCCGGAATGGCCTTGGGCGTGTGGTTTCTCTTCGTGCTGGTATTCGATCTGGCGCTGCTGGCGTTGCTGGTGCTCAGCAAAGGCACGTTCAACCCGGATCTATTGCCGTGGTTGCTGCTGCTCAACCCGACCGATGTCTACCGCTTGATCAACCTCTCCGGTTTCGAGGGCAGCGGCAATGCCGTCGGCCTTATGGCATTGAGCAGCGATTTACCCGTGCCGACTTCGTTGCTATGGCTCTGTCTGCTGCTCTGGGTAGGCGTTTCGCTGCTGTTGGCTTATTGGATGTTTCGCCGTCGGCTTACTTGATTTTTTACGCTCGGGACAATTGATATGAACACTCTGTACCTGGCTGGGGCCCGTGTCCTGGTCATCATCATTACCTGTTTGGGATTGGCGGCGTGCAACGATCGCGCAGAGGAAAAGCAAACCCTTGGGCCCGTGGCCTTCCATCAGAGTGACGAGTGTCATGTCTGCGGGATGGTCATCGCCGACTTTCCGGGCCCCAAAGGTCAGGTCGTGGAAAAAGGTACGGTCAAGAAATTCTGCTCCACTGCGGAAATGCTCGGATGGTGGCTTCAACCGGAGAATCACCACACTGAAGCGAAATTGTATGTGCACGACATGGGGAAAAGTGCCTGGGAGAAACCCGACGACCATTATCTGATTGATGCAACCAAAGCCTACTATGTCGTCGGCACCTCGCTTAAAGGTTCCATGGGTGTCGTTCTGGCGTCATTTTCCGAGGAGGCCACCGCACGCAAACTGGCCAGCGAGCAGGGGGGCAGGGTGTTGCGTTTTGATGAAATCGATCTGGCGCTATTACAGCAAACCCCGACGATGTAGCCGAGCGGCCCGTTTCGCAGAAGAGAGCGGGCTCGCTTCTGCGGTGTGTGGTTTTTTTACTGGGGCAATCTTACTTCAGCGTCAGGATCCAGTCGGCCAGGGTCTTCGCTTCTTCGTCGGTCACCTGGTTGGCCGGCATTGCTATCGGCCCCCATTTGCCCGTACTACCTTCTTTGATGCTCTTGACCAGGGTTGCCGATGCGTCGGCCTGGCCGGCGTATTTGGCCGCCACTTCCTTGTAGCCTGGACCGACCATTTTGGCGTCGACCATATGGCAGGCAACGCAGGTTTTGCTCTTGAAGAGCGCCTCGCCATCAATGGCTTGAGCTGATTGCAAAGTCAGCGCGGCACCCAGGGCCAGCAGTGGAACAAGAATACTTTTCATCAGTGTCTCCTCAGACAAAGAAGCAGATTCGAAACGACCCGCTTCCGGTTTATTCAACAGGCATCGTATTGAATATTATTAGGGTGAGTTTGTCGGCAATACAAACTCATTTCTTCAGGTGTTGATGATTGTCGGTGGGGAGCCGACTGGTGTAAAAACGCTCTTTACACCTTTATTAGATTTGCCATCTTGAGCAATCGTTCAATTTTATCAGGATATATTGGAATGCGTGTGGTTAATTGTCGCCAGTGGATAATTAATTGTTGTGCGCTAAGTGTGTCGTATTCGCAACTACCGGAGTTGAGTGCTGGTGATTTATCTTGATAATCGCTCCTTTAAGTTGGTGTTGCGTAAGTCACTAGAATACATTGAATTTAAAGTATGGCGAGAAGGATATGTTGGACGTCAGCAAAGCCTTGTGTACGCTCGGCAATATGTCCGCGGTGGTTAAATTAAAAATCGCTTCTCGAAAAGACGTTTTTCATCCTTGACTTGATATTGATCAACTATGCAGGCAATCAATTAGCGCGATAATCGGTGACTCCGCAATGACTTGGGTAAAGGCCGATCACGCCCGGGATGCGATCGTCGAGATTAAAATCACCCAGGCTGACATTGTGCGCCTGCCGCTGTTTTCGACGCAATAGCTGAGGGGTTTGCTGAGGCTTGACCAGATCGAGAAGGCAAATAGTCAGGGCTTTAACGTTCAAGTCCCACATTGAGGGCACTGGTTATTTGGGTTTAAAAAGGGAGCGGCAGGGGGAAGGCAATGGCATTCAGATGGCCCAGGAAGAGAAACCCCGAAACCAATACCGCGTTGATCGACCAGGCCACCGTGAGGAAACGAGCGATCTGACCGTAGATGGGGTCACAGACATTATTCGCATTGCGCCATACAGCATTGAGCATGCAAGCGATGTAGGCCACAAAACCCAGCAGCATCAGACCAAACAGGGAGGGGGCAACTTTGTTGAAGGCGACCAGGATCAGGCCAAACAGTAAATTGCTGAGTACTACGCCGTAGAGCCAGAACACCACCCACAGTGCAGTGCTGTCCTGCGAGTTTAACCACTGCTGAAGCTTACTCATCACGTCTCCCTGGTCAGCTAGTGGCCCGGTTTTCCCTACACTCCCGTACAGACTTCACCCGTGTGATGCCGACATAGTGGACGTCGTGCACTGTTTCGGTCTAGCGGGCTTTTCCGACATATCCCGACCTAGTACGGGTAGGTCGACAAACCTGGCTACCATGTTTCCGGATTCAGCGGGACGGGTTTATGGAGTAAACGATGGACAAGAAATCGCTACCTGATTGGGATCCCAGGTCTGAAGCCGTATTAAAGGATCAGACGACAGCCTACGACGACATGCGCCACCGTTGCCCGGTCGCATACAGTCAATATGGCTATACGTCATTATTCAGGCATGAGGATGTGCTGCGCGTACTTCAGGATCATGAAACCTTCAGTAATGCTGTCTCGCGTTTCCCCTCGGTCCCCAATGGAATGGATCCGCCCGTGCATACGGTGTACCGGAACCTCATAGAACCTTATTTCAGCCCGGAACATATGGATGCCTTTGCCCCGGCGTGCCGTGACATAGCGGTTCGTCTGGTGCGGGCGTTACCGGATGAAGGCCCTTCAGAACTGATAGGCGAATTTGCTCAGATCTTTGCGTTGCAGATCCAGTGTGCCTGGCTGGGCTGGCCGGCGGATCTTCATGAACCGCTGCGCCTGTGGACGCTGAAGAATCACTCGGCCACCCTGTCCAGAGACGACGCCGCCCTGAGTGCCGTGGCCCTCGAGTTTGACGGTTACATCAAGGATCTGCTGGACGTGCGCCGTACAGCCGGCGCTGCTGCGCCGAACGACATCACGACCATCTTGCTACGCGATCAGTCCTTGGGAAGGCCCCTGACAGACGACGAGATCGTCAGCATTTTACGTAACTGGACGGTCGGCGAACTCGGAACCATTTCCGCCTCAGTCGGCATTCTCGCGCATTATCTGGCCATCAACTCCGGGTGGCAGCAGAAATTGCGCGAACAACCCGCGCTGTTACCTGCCGCCATTGATGAAATACTGCGTATTCATGCACCACTGATCATGAACCGTCGGGTAACTACGAAACAGGTCTCGCTGGGCGGGCGCACGCTGGCGAAGGGTTCGCGTATCGCCCTCAACTGGGCGTCCGCCAATCGGGACGAAGCGGTCTTTGGAGATTCCGATGAATTGCGCCTCGATCGCGATCCCGAGCTGAACCTGCTCTATGGTGCCGGCATTCATGTCTGCCCCGGTGCACCGCTTGCCAGACTGGAGCTACGGATAGTGATGGAAGAACTGCTTGGACGCACCAGCCGGATTATACTGGCGCCGGATAAGGAACCAGTGAACGCGTTTTTCCCTGCCAGCGGGTTTTCTTCTCTACCCCTGCGGATTCAAAAACCGTCTTCCCAAACTTTGGGAGCCTGCCTGACCCCCGAGATTCGATGATCCCGGGACAGGCCGGCTTGGCGGCGAGACCGACATGTGGGTCAGCATGATTGACGTCAGCTTAGAGCGGGCGCTGCGTCGGGTAATGCAGCTTCGCAACGCCGGTGTCGATAGCGACCTTGAGTGACCTACAATCGGTCAGTCGATCAATGCTTGGTTCTGGCTGAATTGAGCCCTGATCGGTCGTGAGTGTTATTTCAAACCAAGCCGCTTCGCCAGTCGGTGCAGGTTGGCTACGTCCATATCCAGCATTCGAGCACAGGCAGACCATTTCCTTGCGCAATTATTCAGCGTGTTGTCAATCAGCTGACGCTGGAAGTCATCCGTCGCATCCCGCAGACCCTGGTCAACGCCGAGGGAAGGAACATCCAGAGCAACAGGCGGCGTATCCATCTGCTCGGGTACTTGATTGAAATGCTGTGCTTCAAGCAGCAGCTCGTCACTTTGCTGGGTCGCACGAGCAATGATTGTCGCTCGATAAACAGCATGCTCCAGTTCGCGAACGTTTCCTGGCCACGTATACTGCTTGAGCAACGACAGACAGTTGGCAGCCAGAGCCACCCGTTTCAATCCCATGCGTTCCCTGCTCTTCTCGCAGAAAAAACCCGCTAGCAATGTGATGTCCTGCCCTCGCTCACGCAGTGGTGGTACATGAACCGGGAATACGCTTAAACGGTGGAACAGGTCTGCACGGAACCGATTGTCTAACACCTCCTGCTTCAGATCACGATTGGTCGCGGCAAGCACCCGTACGTTGACCCGCAAGACGTTATCGTCACCGACCCGTTGCAGGTCGCCGTATTGCAGTACCCGCAACAGCTTCGCTTGCAGACTCAGTGACAGTTCACCGATTTCGTCGAGAAACAGTGTGCCGTTATCAGCCATTTCGAACTTGCCGGTGCGATGATGGATAGCGCCGGTAAAAGCCCCTTTGACATGGCCGAACAACTCACTCTCAGCCACTGATTCCGGCAGCGCAGCGCAGTTCAGATAGACTACAGACTGACCGGCGCGTGATGAGCCTTCATGTATGGCCTTGGCGACCAGTTCCTTGCCGACTCCGGTTTCTCCAGTGATCAAGACGTTCAGGTCGGAACCTGCCACCATTTCGATCTCTCTTTTCAACTGTCGCATGACTTCGCTGAGCCCGACCATTTCGGTGCCGGGTTTGCCCGCCGGGATATTACTGATGGAGAGAGGAGTAATGGTCTGACTTTCCAGTTGCTCCACCAGCAATGCATTGGTCAAGGCAGCAGAAGCGAGGGCTCCCACCA
Source organism: Pseudomonas sp. HY7a-MNA-CIBAN-0227 (assembly GCF_040310325.1). Classification (NCBI taxonomy): domain Bacteria; kingdom Pseudomonadati; phylum Pseudomonadota; class Gammaproteobacteria; order Pseudomonadales; family Pseudomonadaceae; genus Pseudomonas; species Pseudomonas sp. HY7a-MNA-CIBAN-0227. The sequence goes on from NZ_JBEOPT010000018.1 coordinate 70,145, forward strand.
GTCGCAGCTCTTCGTCGCTGAAGTGATCAAACTGTGCCGGGTCCATGCCATCGATCGTCAGCGCACCAATCAGGGTCTGGTCCGCGAACAACGGTAATCCGATACAGGCATGTACTTTGAGGTCCTGCCGGTTCGGTATCAGTCCGTCATAGGGATCAGGCAAATGACTATCTGCCGGAAAGCGCACCACGTCACCGGCGCGGGCAATGGCTTCCAGTCGCGGATGTGCATCAAGGCTGAAGCGACGCCCCAGAACATCCGGTGCCAGGCCGTCAATCGCCAGCGGACGGAACTGTCGCTGTTCATAACGCAACAAGGCAGAAGCGTCGCAACCCAGCAATTGGCGCAAGGTATTGATTAGACGTTGAAAGCGGTCCTGATGGGAAATGCCGCTTTGCAACTGAATAGCGATGCGTGCCAGGGATTCAACGGAGAGACTCATATTTTGTCACTTTGACAATGAATTAGTCATAAAGACAATAGTCGGGCAATGTCATATTGACAATCGTTTTTTTATTTATCCTTTGTTATCAACAACTTATGATCTGGCATAAACATTGCCATCTTTGGTGTAGAACATCATTTCTATACCGAGGTAGGTCATGTCAATTCACGTCAAGAACAACATTCATTGGGTCGGTCAGCGCGATTGGGAAGTGCGGGACTTTCATGGCACAGAATACAAATGCCACAAAGGTAGCAGTTACAACAGCTACCTGATCCGTGAAGAAAAGACCGTACTCATTGATACGGTTGATCACAGGTTCAGCCGGGAGTTCATACAGAACTTGGCGATGGAAATCGACCTGAACACGCTGGACTATATCGTCATCAATCATGCCGAAGAGGACCATGCAGGGGCGCTGACAGAGTTGATGTCGCTGATCCCGAATACGCCGATCTATTGCACCGCCAATGGCGTGGACTCGATCAACGGTCATCACCATCATCCAGAGTGGAATTTCCACGTTGTATATACCGGCGACACCCTGGATGTCGGCAATGGCAAACAGTTGGTTTTCGTGGAAACCCCGATGCTGCATTGGCCAGACAGCATGATGACGTACATGACCGGCGATGCCGTGCTGTTCAGTAACGACGCCTTTGGCCAACATTACTGCGACGAACACCTGTTTAATGATGAAGTGGATCAAAACGAACTGTTCGATCAGTGCCAACGCTACTACGCCAACATCCTCACGCCATTCAGTCGTCTGGTCATTCCGAAGATTACCGAGATCCTCGGTTTCAATCTGCCGGTCGATATGATTGCCACCGCTCATGGCGTGGTGTGGCGTGATAATCCGACGCAGATTGTGCACCGCTATCTGGAATGGGCGGCGGACTATCAGGAGGACCGCATCACACTGTTTTACGACACCATGTCGAACAACACCCGCATGATGGCCGATGCCATCGCACAAGGCATTCACGAAGTCGATCCGGGTGTGGCGGTGAAGATTTTCAACGTCGCGCGCCACGACAAGAATGAGATTCTGACCAACGTGTTTCGCTCAAAAGGTGTTCTGGTGGGCTCGTCCACCATGAACAACGTCATGATGCCGAAAGTCGCCGCCCTGCTGGAGGAAATAACCGGGCTGCGTTTTCGGAACAAAAAGGCTTCGGCGTTTGGCAGTTACGGCTGGAATGGCGGGGCGGTAGACCGTATCCAGACGCGCTTGATGGACGCTGGTTTTGAAACCACATTGGCGCTCAAAGCCAAGTGGCGGCCAGACGGTGACTCGCTTGAGGTTTGCCGAGCTCATGGTCGCGAAATCGCTCGGCAATGGGCGCTGCATTCATTGACGGACGCACAAGTCGCACGACCTGCAGCCACCGCAACTGCCCAGGCAGAACCAATCGCGGACAACGGCCCGCGCATGCAGTGCAGTGTCTGCCAATGGATTTACGACCCGGCGATCGGGGAGCCGATGCAGGATGTACAGGCCGGTACGGCCTGGTGTGATGTGCCTGAATACTTCCTGTGCCCTGAATGTTCACTGGGTAAATCGGTATTCGATGAGCTTGCTTCGGAGGCGAAATGAACAAGGAAATCGTCATTGTGGGCTCCGGCTTCGCGGCTCGTCAGGTGGTCAAGAACTTGCGCAGGCTCGATGCAGCGGTGCCCATTCGGTTGATCGCTGCAGACAGTTGCGATGAGTACAACAAGCCCGACCTGAGTCACGTCATCAGTCTCAATCAGACAGCTGACGACATGACTCGTCAGTCTGCGGCGGAGTTTGCCGAGATGTATCGGTTAACCCTGAATTCTGGTTGCCAACTGACTGCAATTGATCGCGAAAACAAGCGTATCAGCGCCGGCAGTGAGGCATTCAGCTACGACAAACTGATTCTTGCCACGGGTGCGCAAGCCATCGTTCCGCCGATTCCCGGACGGGAGTGGATGGTGACTTTGAACAGTCAGCAGGAATACCGTCAGGCACAACATGCACTGCGAGCTGCACAGCGCGTACTGATCCTCGGAGCCGGCTTGATTGGCAGTGAACTGGCAATGGATGTCAATCGTGCCGGAAAGCAGGTGGTACTGATGGATAAGTCCTACAGCCTGCTGGCATCGTTGCTGCCTGTTGAGGTGAGTAGCCGCTTGCAGCATCGGTTATGCCAGATGGGTGTGGAAATGGTGTTCAATCAGGCTTTGGAATCCATTGAAAAGAAAGACGATAGCCTGTTGGCGACTTTGTCCAATGGTCGGCAAATCTCCACCGATGTGATCATTGCCTCAATCGGATTGAAACCTGATACGACGTTAGCGGCGCAGGCTGGCCTACGGGTTGATCGTGGCATTGAAGTTGATGAACGCATGTGCACCTCTGACCCACACATATTTGCCGTTGGCGATTGCGCGCAAATCCAGGGCAAGCTGCTGCCGTTTTTGCAACCCATTCAGTTAAGCGCCATGACCCTGGCGCGTAATGTGCTGGGTGGCGATGAGCAAGTGAAGTTTCCGGCGATGCTGGTGAAGATCAAGACCCCGGAAATGCCGATGCACCTGGCCGGAGAAACCAACCGGAAGGACTTGCAATGGCAGATCAGCCTTGAGCCACAGGGGCTGGTAGCCAAAGGGCTGGACATGGCAGGGCAGCTACGGGCGTTCGTCGTCAGTGAGGACCAAATGAAGCAGGCCTTTACATTACTACGGCAACTCTCGTTGTAAATCAAATTGGCAGTGCTCACCCGGATCTATCGCTTCCTCATCTCGTTCGAAAATTTGCCTCTCCAACCAGGCCTCCACCTCTGCGACGACAAAATATATTTCAGCCTGTTTGCTCTGCCCGAATTTGATTGGGCGGGGGAAGCTGATTGTTTTAACAATGTGATGTTCATCAATCTCCTGTAAACAGATGTGAGGATTTGACCTCTATATGCGGAACGCATGCGCATGACAATAAACAGCACGGATGATCGTGGACCGCTCTCTGTATTTCTTATCTTTTTGCGTCTAGGACTGACATCTTTCGGCGGCCCAATTGCACACTTAGGGTATTTTCGCGACGAGTTTGTCACTCGCCGACAATGGCTAACTGAGCGCAGTTACGCCGACCTGGTTGCCCTTTGCCAATTCCTGCCGGGACCCGCGAGTAGCCAGATTGGCATGGCACTTGGGCTTTCACGTTCGGGTTACCGTGGGGCGCTGGCTGCGTGGGCGGGATTCACATTGCCCTCGGCGATCCTTCTCATTCTGTTTGCTTTAGGTATTTCCAACTACGGTGAAATCATCGCGCCTGGTGTGCTGCATGGCCTGAAAGTCGTGGCTGTCGCGGTAGTTGCTCAAGCGGTATGGGGAATGGCTCGTAATCTATGCCCGGATGCGTTGCGGATTACCATCATGGCGATTTCGACGTGTGTGGCGTTGCTGGTGCCGTCTGCATGGGGGCAGATCGGTGCAATTGCCGTAGCCGCTGTTGCCGGCTTATTCCTGTTCAAGCCGGCACAAGCCGCCGAACATGATCCATTGCCGATCAAGGTCGGTTACCGGGCAGGTTTATTCTGGTTGTCATTGTTTTTCGCGTTGCTGGTTGGTTTACCGATCTTGAATCAGTTGCTCCCCAGTCAGACGCTCGCCATGGTGGATGCATTCTATCGCTCCGGGTCCCTGGTGTTCGGTGGCGGGCATGTGGTCTTACCGTTGTTGCAAGCAGAAGTCGTGCCTTCAGGCTGGGTCAGCAATGAAACCTTTCTGGCTGGCTATGGGGCAACGCAGGCTGTCCCAGGGCCGCTGTTAGCGTTTGCTGCATTCCTTGGTGCCTCGATGAGCACCGCACCCTCTGGCTGGATCGGTGGGTTCATTTGCTTGCTGGCCATTTTCCTGCCGTCTTTTTTGCTGATCGTTGGCGCTTTGCCGTTTTGGGAGCAGTTACGACGCAGCGTACACACCCAGGCAGCGTTGCTTGGTATCAATGCAGCGGTGGTGGGCTTGCTGCTCGCGGCGCTTTATCAGCCGGTATGGACGAGCGCGATCCACCAACCACAGGACTTCGGCTTGGCGCTGGCGTGCCTGGTCGCTCTGATGTTCTGGAAGCTAGCGCCATGGTTGGTCGTGATCGGTGGTGGTGTTGCCGGATGGCTGCTGAGTGTGGTGTTTTGACGTTCGCTTCAGTCCGTCAGGTATTTCCAGCCGGCAGGATCGCTCAGGGGCAGGCTATCGGCGTTTCCTTTTCTGGCTGACGGCCAGTTCAAACAGCAATGTCGAACGCCCAGTCACTTGGTAGTGGTCGCCAAACTTGAACACTTCCTCCGCCACCAGTTCCGGCTGGTTGGTATCTAGCTGTAATTTCCAATGTTGCCCTTGCGGCACTTCGGGCAAGACGAAGGCGACTACGTCGAAATGTGAGTTGACGATAATCAAGAGCGAATTTTCTCCGCCCGCTTTGCGAATGCCGGTAGGTTGCGCACGGCCATCCAGCAGAATGCCCATGCATCGGTTGCTACCATCACTCCATTGCTCGTTGCCCATCTCCTGGCCATTGGGCTGTAGCCAGCTGACGTCCTTGATATCCAGGTGCTCGTTGTAGACGCCTGTGAAGAACCGGTTGCGACGCAGCAATGGGTAGCGCTTGCGTAGCTCGATCAGGTATCGCGTGAAGTCCTGCAGCTCGGCGCTTTTTTCGCTGATGTCCCAGTTGATCCAGCTGATCTCGCTGTCCTGGCAGTAAGCGTTGTTGTTACCACCTTGAGTTCTTGCAAACTCGTCGCCGGCGAGCAGCATGGGCGTGCCTTGAGCCAGGAACAGCGTGGCGAGTAAATTGCGCATCTGTCGGTAGCGCAATTCGATGATCTCGGGGTCATCGGTTTCGCCCTCGACGCCGCAGTTCCAGGAGCGGTTGTCCGAGTGGCCATCGCGGTTATCTTCGCCGTTGGCTTCGTTGTGCTTATCGTTGTAAGACACCAAATCGTTGAGCGTGAAGCCATCGTGGGCGGTAATAAAGTTTACAGAGGAGGCTGGCTCGCGCCCGCGTCGGTTGAACTGATCGCCTGAGGCCAGGAAGATCTTGGCGAAATCACCGAGGCGATCATCGTCGCCTTTCCAGAAGGCGCGGGAGACGTCGCGAAACTTGTCGTTCCATTCCATCCAGCCTGGGGGAAAATTACCGACCTGATAGCCGCCAGGGCCACAATCCCAGGGTTCTGCAATCAATTTGACGTGGTTCAGGGTAGGGTCTTGGCGGCAGGCGTCGAGAAAGCCACCGCCTTCATCGAAGCCCTGGGGTTCGCGGCCCAGGATGGTCGCCAAGTCGAAGCGAAAGCCATCAACGCCCATCTCGTTACTCCAGTAACGCAACGAGTCGGTGACCATTTGCAGTACACAAGGGTGGCTCATGTTTAGGGTGTTACCCGTACCGGTGTCGTTGATGTAGTAGCGCGCATCGTCCGGCATCAGGCGGTAATAGTTGGCGTTGTCGATGCCCTTGAGTGAGAGAGTAGGGCCCATCTCGTTACCTTCGGCAGTATGGTTGTAGACAACATCAAGAATGACCTCAAGGCCAGCCTTGTGGAGTCGCGAGACCATAATCTTGAATTCGCCGATCGAACTGCCAGCCATGTAGCGTGCATGCGGCGCGAAGAACGCCAGCGTGTTGTAGCCCCAATAATTTTGCAGGCCTTTCTCAAGCAGGTGGTTGTCATCCAGGAAGTGATGGATGGGCATCAGCTCAACCGAAGTTACGCCTAGTGACTTGATGTATTCCACTACATCACTTTCGTGGAAAGCGGCAAACGTACCGCGCGCAACCTCCGGCACACTGGGATGTTGTTTGGTAAAACCGCGCACGTGGGCTTCATAGAAAACGGTACGGGCCCATGGAATATTTGGCTTGGGCGTGTTGCCCCAGGTAAACGCTGGATCAATCACCCGGCAGCGCGGCATGAACGGCGCGCTGTCGCGCTCATCGAACGATAGGTCAGCATCGGGATGGCCTATGGTGTAACCAAACAGCGCATCGTCCCACTGCAGTTCACCCACGATCTGCTTGGCGTACGGGTCGATTAGAAGCTTGTGATGGTTGAAACGATGGCCGTTTTTCGGCTCATAACGCCCGTGCACTCGATAGCCATATAAAGTGCCAGGCCGGGCGTCGGGTAGGTAACCGTGCCACGTTTCGTTAGTGAACTCTGGCAGCTCAATTCGCTCGATTTCCTCTTTCCCATCGGCATCGAATAAGCAAAGTTCGACCTTTGTAGCGTGGGCCGAGAAAATTGCAAAATTGACCCCGGAACCGTCCCATGTCGCTCCGAGTGGATAGGGTTGGCCTTCCTGAACACGTGAATGCATTGATGAGATCCCTGCAACATGGCGTTGGGTCGATTGACTTGGAATAGAGTGACCTTGAAGGCATTGCATTGTTTAAACCATAACAACCTATTGTTTTTTATTGAAAATTTATGCGGACAAAGAAAAAGACAACAGCGCCTTGATGCGCGACTCCAATACGCTCTCTCGCTGTTTATCCAAGGTATTGAGAGCGTCACTATGAAGCAGTGCGTCACGCGTTTTTCAGGTATTGATGGTTGTCTCCTCGTTTCGGAAAAAAGTTCGAACCAAGCCAGTATGTTTCTCCGTACATATGGTGGTGTTGCAGCCCTGCTTGCGGTCACCAGTGTTTCAGCCGACCCGCTGTCCGCACCTAGTCTTTCCAGCACGTTGCAGCCGAACGACAACCCTTTTGCCATTGATGCTGGCCCTCTGGGGAAAGTCTACGTAAGCGGGCAACTGACAGGGATCGCCCTGTGGCAAAACCATGTGGTCGATGCACCCGACACCGGCAATTCGCGGTCGCTGGCCGATGTCAGCAACGCCCAGGTGGAAATCCAGACGATCGAGGGGCCGCTGCAGTTCTACATTCAGGCCGGATCGTATGTGCTGCCCTCCCTTGGTACCGCCTATCTCAAGTCGAGCAAGACCGTGGACAGGCTTTACGGCGACGTTCCCGTTGGTTACCTGAAGGCAGTGATCAGCCCGGAAATCTCCGTAATGGCCGGCTCGCTGCCCACAATGATCGGGGCCGAGTCGACCTTCACCTTCCAGAACATCAACATCCAGCGCGGGCTGCTGTGGAACCAGGAACCTGCCATCAGCCGTGGTGTGCAGGTCAACTATTCCGGTGGCAAGACCAATGCAGCGCTATCGCTGAACGACGGTTTCTATTCCGGCAAGTACAACTGGGTGACGGGCTCCTTCTCATATGCCTTTGATGCCGCCAACACCTTGAGCGTGATCGGGGGAGCAAACGTCTCCAGCAACTCGAAGTCCTCGGCCGCGACACCCACTGCGCAGAACAACAGCCAGATTTACAACGTGATCTTCACCCACACCGATGGGGCATTGACGCTCACGCCTTACCTGCAATACACCCGGGTCGATAAGGACGCGAAAGCAGGTATAGATCGCGCAGCGCAAACGTACGGGGCAGCGTTCCTTGCCAAGTACAGCTTCTCTAGCCACTGGTCGATCGGTGCCCGCGCCGAATACCTGGACAGCAACGGCGGCGGCTGCGGAGCCGACGAGGACTGCTCGCCCACCAACCTGCTTTATGGAACAGGCTCCAACGCCTGGTCGTTGACTGCTACGCCGACCTATCAAGATGGTCGCCTCTTCGTGCGCGGCGAACTCGCCTACGTGCGAGCCGAGGAGGCCATCTCTGGCTCAACCTTTGGCGACAGCGGTACCCAGCACGATCAGGTTCGTGTGCTTGCTGAGGCCGGCGTGCTTTTCTAATTGGCGTTAAGAACCAGGTCCTTACCCATCTAAAGGGATGCTGATAGATCGACAGGCTGGCACACCAATCTTGCCGAGTGCCAGATTGCGGATGTCAGTCAGGGATTTACGCGGCCAGGACTCCTCTGGAGTACTCTTTGTTCTGGTCGCCCCACCGATAACGATAGAAAAAGCTGACCGACACGCCGTCCTTCACTCCGGCTCTGTCACTTCTCCCGCCGAAACCGGCCAGCATCAGAAACACGCTGGTGCGTAGATCCTCCCCCCGTACCTCCCATTCCCACCGCAGCTTGCACGCTTCCTGTTCTCGGCAGCCGATTTCCAGCCAGTGATATGGCGACACAGGATTTAAGTAGTCTTTTGCTTGATGTCCGTTATCGTGTCGGAAAAATCACCTAGCGTTGGGCGTTCTTACCCGACGAGTGCGGCAATTTCCGCCGATGTTCATTTAGGAGCGTACACGTGATCTGGTTTCTTGAAGGTCAATCCAGCCAACGCGACATTATTATGGGCGCGCGTGAAGCATTGCCGGCGAGTGTCAGGGTTTTTGCCTCCCATCGTCAGGACCGGCCCGAAATTACAGGGCAGGCCGACGTTAGCTTTCAAGAGCCTCAAGACAACCAGGAGCGTATTGACTGGGTGATTGAAACGGCACTTGAGCACCGCATCGAGGTGGTACTTGCTGGCCGTATTGGCAGTTTGTACGAAGCGGCCCGAGATCGGTTCGACGCTGCTGGCTTGCGCCTTGTTACTGGCGGTATGTCCATGGATACCTTCAATAACGTGGACGATAAAAGCTTGTTCACTGCCGAGGCCGAGCGTGCGGGGCTCGCTTGCACGCCGGCGCTGACGGTGACCAATGCCCAGGAACTGGTCGCTGCCCATGAGGTGTTGTCGAGCCAGGGAGAGGTTTGCATCAAGCCTGTGGTCGGGATCTATGGCCAGGGGTTCTGGCGGTTTAAGTCGGGTGTCGACCCGTTCCGCTGTCTGGAAAACCCAGACGCGCGGGAAGTCGACTTTGATACCTACCTGAAGATTTATATGTCCGGGGCAGAACGGGTGCCCATGTTGGTCATGCCTTATCTGGCCGGCAACGAGTGCTCGGTGGACATGGTGTGCGAAGCGGGTAGGCCCGTGGCATTCGTGGGCAGAAGAAAGCAGGGTGTTCACCAGACATTCGAACGCGAGTCGGCCGCCGTGGAGTTAGCCCTCAAGGCAGCCGCGCACTTTAAATGCGATGGTTTGGTGAACGTGCAGACGCGGGATGACTACGAGGGTATTCCCCATCTGCTGGAGATCAACCCGCGCTACTCCGGAGGTATTGGCTACACCCGGGCGACAGGGGTGAACCTGGCCGGAATATTTGCCACTCGTCGGCTGGGTCTGCCGGAGCCTGCGAGGCAGTGGGTCGAGGGCGTGCGCGTGAAGCCCATCACGGTTGCCGTGATAGCATCTTCCTGATATTACAGCGCCATACAGACAGTGAATGATTCTTGATGTGTTGGCATAATTACCGCCACATCGTTCAAGGAAGACCAGGATGAAGGCGCTTACACCCGGAGCAAACACCGCGATTTCAGGTGTAAAGACTGCATGGACACTGGACTGCAGTAACTCCAGCGCCTTCGGTGAGTACGCCGCCGTGGCGTTGCTCCCTGTCACCGAAAAGCGTATGCCTACGGGGGACCCTGCGCTGTTTCAAGTCACCCAGAAATGGATGGAGTGGAGCGGCACGCCAGCCTCAATTGGTTGCTCCCTTGATTTGTCAGCGCTGCCCGGTGGCAGTGAGGGGGTGTTGCTGGTCGTTTATACGTTCGCCGCCGCAGGCCCTGTCAGTGAGCTCAAGGAGTTGCGTCTACAGGTCGATAACGAGGTCGAACTGTCCCTCGATTTGCGCAATAACGGCGAATCGGCCATTGTCATTGGCGAGTTTTACAAACGTAACAACCAGTGGAAGTTCCGCGCGCTCGCCGAAGGCTCGGCCTATGGCCTTGCCGCGATGGGGCGACGGATGGGCATTGTCATCGATGACGCACACCCGACCCGCCGTTCGTACTCAGGCGATTCACCGAGAAACCGTGGTTCTGCCACGGGCACCGGTTTTGCCGTTTCACCCAGTCATGTGATGACGTGTGCCCATGTGATTGAGGACATGCAGGAGCTGCACATTTCCTCTTTTGCCGGTCGTTACCGCGCCGAAGTGGTGGTGGTCGATCAACGAAATGATATTGCCCTGTTGCGGGTTCAGGATTGCCCGCCACTGGCGCCAGTGGTCTTCAAGGAAGGCGCCAGCGGCGCGTTGGGCGAATCGGTGATTGCCCTTGGCTTTCCGATGGCGGGCCTGGCAGGCGGTGGCGTTCATGTGACACAGGGAGGGGTGTCGGGCCTGTTTGGGCTACACAACGATGCCAGTTTGCTGCAATTCACCGCAGCAATTCAGCCTGGGTCCAGTGGTAGCCCATTGTTTGATACCAGCGGCGCGGTCATCGCCATGGTGACGTCGACCTTGCCGGACGCGCAAAACATGAACTTTGCCGTCAAGGCCGGCCTGCTTCTGGCTTTCCTGGATGCCTGCCAGGTGTCCCCTTCCAAATCGCCAACGGGCCGCCTGTATTCGACCTCGCAAATGGCCCGTGAAGCACAATCCTCGCTCTGGCGGATCGAGGCCAGAAATCCGTAGAGGCACCTTGCTTGAAACAATAGTGAGCGATGTCTGACTCACTAAAACGCCTCTTTTAGGAATGTTGTACATGGAAGCCGCAGTAGTGAAAGCACCGATCAATCGACTCAGCGCGCAGCTCAAGCGCGGGTTAATGGAAGTTGATGTAGAGCAATCCTCCATCGCCCCCGAATCCTTGTTCGGGTTCGCCGAGCGCCGTAATCCAAAGCGTGCGTTCCTGTTTGTATCCCGCGTGCTGGGCAAGCATATTCCTGTGCGCCCATCGACTATGCAGGCCAGTTACGAAAGCCTGGCCGCCAAGATTCCCGCCGACTTGCCGGGGCCAGTGCTGGTGATCGGTATGGCCGAGACCGCAGTGGGCCTGGGGGCCGGTGTACACCGCGCTTTTAGCAAGACTCGCCCGGACACGGTTTATCTGGTGAGCACGCGCCATCCGGTGGGCACTGAAATGTTCGCCCGTTTTGAAGAAGAGCACAGTCACGCCAGTGCACACCTGATCCATCAGCCCACCGACCCCGATATTCGGGAAATGATGCAGCAAGCGCGCTCCCTGGTGCTGGTGGACGATGAAGCCTCGACCGGCAAGACGTTCATTAATCTGCACCGGGCACTGATAGAGGCCGGGCTGAGCAAGGTAGAGCGGGTAGTGACCTGCGTGCTTACCGACTGGTCCCAGGGCGCTGTGCGCAATGCGCTGGGCGAGACCGCCGATGAGGTGTCCCTGCTGCAGGGCACGTATCGTTTCCTTGAGGATGTGAGCGCGCCATTGCCACAAATGCCCGATGTGGGGGCGGTTGCGGTGGGTGAGTGGCCGATTGATCCGTGCAATGACTGGGGCCGTCTGGGCGTGCGTCATGTGGATGACACGCTGGCACCGGATATTCAGGTCAAGCCGGGTGAGCGGATCATCGTTGTGGGGACTGGCGAGTTCGTGTGGCGTCCGTTCCTGTTGGCTGAGCGCCTTGAAAAGGCAGGGGCTGACGTCCATTTCAGCTCCACTACTCGCTCGCCGATTGCCTTGGGCCATGAGATCGGGAGCGCATTGTCGTTTGCCGACAACTACGGTCTAGGTATTCCTAATTTTCTTTACAACGTGCGGCCAGGGCAATTCGATCGGGTATTGATTTGTAGCGAAACACCTGTCGAAGCGGTTCCCCAATCGCTGATTGACGCACTGAGCGCAGAGGTCATTGTCGATGAGCAGTAAGCGTCCCCTGATACTCATCGACCTCGATGACACGCTGTTTCAGACTGCCCGCAAGATGCCCGAAGGCGCAGCCCGGCATACTGCGACGCTGGATGTCGATGGCCAGCCCAATGGCTACATGAGTTCGGTGCAGAAAACCTTCGTGGAGTGGCTGCTGGAGTCTGCCGATGTGGTCCCGGTCACGGCGCGTAGTGTCGAAGCCTACAGCCGTGTGCAATTGCCCTTTGTCGCGGGTGCGGTGTGCTCCCACGGTGGCGTGATCCTTCAGCCCGATGGGACGTTGGACATGGACTGGCATGGGCAGATGACTGATGTGCTCGCGGCCTATCAAAGTCGCCTGCCTGCGCTCAGCGCGGCGACCTTGGCCATTGGCCAGGAAATGGGGTTCTCCCTGCGCGGTTGGGTAGTCGAAGAACAAGGCCTGCTCAACTACGTGGTGACCAAGCACAACGAGTCCGACGACTCGGTGCTGCAAAAGGTCCTGGCTGAAGTGCAGGCCCGTGGCCTGCTGGAAGGTCTGCATATTCACGGCAATGGCAACAACCTGGCCTTCCTGCCCAATGGCTTGGCCAAGCGCCAGGCGGTCCAGGAATTGCTGCGTCGAGACCGAGCCATTAATGGCGAACGCCCGGTGTTGGGGTTTGGCGATAGTGTCACCGACCTGGGTTTCATGAACGAATGCAACTTCTGGGCGACGCCGGCCAATAGCCAGCTGGCAAAGGTTGTGGAGGCGATGATCCATGCTTGATGCTTTCGCTCATCTGACAACCGTCGGCAGCGGTAGCTACCTGGCCGACGACGTGCTTTTCCTGTTGCAGCCCGTCGAGATCGAAGTGACGGATGTTCAGGAGAAAGAGCGCCTGATCCAGACACAACAGAAGCATTACTCGGAGATGATCAGCCAAGAGTCGGCGCCTACCGAGGTTCACAAAGAACTGTACCAGCGCGCCATGCAGCAGAATGCGGCCAGGATGGCTGGCGACGTGCAGTCCCTGGCCATCGCTTTGGATCAGGCCTGCAAGGGCCCTTCGATTGCGCTCGTGTCTTTCGTTCGTGCGGGTCTTCCGCTGGGCGTGCTGCTGCGCCGCGCGCTACTGGACCTGAGGCGTGAGGCCCATCATTACGGCATCAGCATCGTACGTGATCGCGGTATCGACATGATCGCCCTGGAAGCCGTTATCGAAGCTCACGGCGCTGAAAACATTGTGTTCGTGGATGGCTGGACGGGTAAGGGCGCGATCTCTGGCGAGATCCAGCGTAGCCTCAAGGGCGATGCGCGGTTTCCTGAGCAGCCACGGCTTGTGGTGCTGGCCGACCCCTGTGGGCGCGCCTGGATGGCGGCTTCGGCCGAGGACTGGGTGATTCCATCCGGCATCCTCGGGGCCACGGTTTCCGGCCTGGTCTCGCGCTCCATCTGGCCTGCCGAGGGCGGGCTGCATGGTTGCGTGGTTTACGACCACCTGCACGAACACGACGTGACTCGCGACTTCATCGACCAGATCGAGGCTGTGCGCCGTACGTTGCCTGCGGTCGAGGCTGTCGCCCCGTGGACGCAAGCGCGGCGCACCGAGTTGCAGTCTGCGGCGCTGGAGGTGATCGATGTTATTTCCGGGCGTTTTGGCATTACCAATCTGAATCGGGTAAAACCCGGTATTGCCGAGGCCACGCGGGCCGTACTGCGCCGTGTGCCGGATCAGGTTCTGGTGCGTGATCGCAGTGACCCGGACGTGCAGTTGCTGATGCACCTGACCGAACGGGCCGGTTTGACGGTCGAGGAAGTCGGTGCGGCCCTTGGCCCTTACCGTGCCGTGACCGTGATTCGGAGTTTGAGTTGATGAAAAGATTTTCGCCTTACGCCCTCGGCGCCACGCTCTACATGCCGGCCACCCGGGAGGACATCCTGGACGTGGTTTTTCGCAAAAAACTGCCTGAACTGCGGTCCATGGTGGTGTGCCTTGAGGATGCGGTTGCCGAAATAGATGTCGACACGGCATTGCGCAACCTGCACCGCCTGCTCAGTGCCATTGAACAGCAGGGCGGGCGTTCGGATGACGGGCCGATGCTGTTCGTGCGCCCGCGGGACTCGCAAATGGCCGCGGTTCTGAACGAGTGGCCGCTGATGGTCCATGTCGACGGTTTTGTCGTGCCCAAGTTGAGCCTGTCGAACCTGCGCGCCTGGGAGTCGGCGGTCACTAACCCAGAAATTCTGCTCATGCCGACCCTGGAGACCCGGGAAGTCTTCAACCCGGGGGCCATGGTCGAGTTGGGCGAAGCCCTTAAAGAAACGCTGTTCCCGCGGATCATTGCGCTGCGGATCGGCGGTAACGACTTAATGGGCTGCCTGGGTTTACGACGCAATCCGGCCACGACCCTGTACGACACACCCATGGGCTATGTAATCCCCATGCTTGCCGGTGTGATGGGGTCCCAGGGGTTTGCCTTGACCGCGCCGGTGTTCGAGCAGTTGGCGACACCCCATCTGCTGCTGGAAGAGTTGAGTCTCGATATTGCCCATGGCCTGGTGGGTAAAACCGCGATTCATCCAAGCCAGATCAACACCATCCAGGACAGCTTGCGCGTTAGCCTGGAGGATCTAAATTGTGCCAAATTAATGCTGAATGAAATTGCGCCCGCTGTTTTCAAACACAATGACGCTATGTGCGAACCAGCGACTCACCTCAAATGGGCAACCAATATCCTTGAACGCGCCAAGTGGCACGGTGTCAGGCTTGCCGAGACGGGTCATGCCGACCCGTTAATCCGTCTTGCAGAGGCTGGCCGATGACCCAGGAAATGCTTGAGCGCGGCCCTGTGGGAGCCAAAGTGCTATCTGTCTTTGACTTTGATGGCACGTTGACGCGCCATGACAGTTTTGTACCGTTTCTTAAATTTGCATTTGGTAAGCGAGAATTTATCCAGCGCCTGCCGCGTCTCCTGGGCCCGAGCGTGAGCTACCTGATGCGTCGTTTGTCGCGGGACGAACTCAAGGCAAGGCTGATTGCCGCTTTCCTGACCGATACCAAGGAAGAATGGGTACGGCACAAGGCTGCAGAGTTCTGCGGCCTGTATTGGGCTCGCCTGATGCGCCCGGTCGGTTTGACCGCTGTCGCGGCCGAAAGGCAGGCTGGCCATGAGGTCACGCTCTGCTCTGCTTCCCCAGCGTTAGTCTTGAAGCCGTTTGCCGATCGTCTCAATATCAAATTGATCGGCACTGAACTAGAGGTTGTTGATGGACGTCTGACAGGACGTATATCGGGTAATAACTGCCGTTGTGAAGCCAAGGTACATCGCCTTGAAGCTGTGTACGGCGACTTGACCCAATACCGGCTGCGCGCCTGGGGCGATACGCGCGGCGATCAAGAACTGTTGGCCGCAGCACAAGATCCACACTGGCGACACTTTCACCCCGTATGGCGCCGTGGGCGTATGCGGGTAGCCAAGGCCGGGGATCGAGGTGCAGGCATTATGGCCGTTGCAACTCACCCGGCTGAAGGCAACAACGATAAACACCAGAAAACGACGATCAACAAGGAGCGTACAGATGGCCCTGACTCTGACTAAAAACCAAACAATCTCCCTGGAAAAAACAGCGGGCGGTGGTGGTCTTACATCGATCAGCCTTGGCCTGGGCTGGGACCCGGAGAAGTCCGGGTTCCTGGGCCGATTGATGGGCAACAGCGGTGAAGTCGACCTGGATGCTTCCTGCATTCTGTTCGATGAAAACCTCAAGCCGATTGACTTGGTGTGGTTCCGTCAACTGCAATCGCGCGACGGTTCGATCAAACACTCCGGCGACAACCGTACCGGTGAAGGCGATGGCGACGACGAAACCATCACCGTTGACCTGCAGCGCCTGCCGGCTACGGTCAAATCGCTGGTGTTCACCGTGAACAGTTTCACGGGGCAGAACTTCGAAAAAATTGCCAATGCCTACTGCCGCATTGTCAATGCGAGCAACAAGACCGAACTGGCGCGCTTCAATCTGTCCGAGAAGGGCCGTCATACCGGTGTGGTCATGGCAAGCCTGGTGCGCGAGGGCGGCGACTGGGAATTCAAGGCCATCGGTCAAGTGACCAACGGCCGCACCGCTGACGATCTGGTCAGCCTGGCCGTTCAGGCAGTGCGCTCATGACGACCCTGGGACCAGGCGCAAACGCTCCGGTCGCCACCGGTCAGGCGCAGGTCGAGATCAGCTACTCGCCGATTCCGGGCGCTGATATTGATGTGTCTGCGTTTGTTCTGGGGGCCACCGGGAAAGTCCGTGGCGACACCGACATGTGTTTCTACGGGCAGACCACGGTACTGGGCGGCACGGTGCAAATGACCGAGTCCTCGGCCGGTCGCGCGGTGTTCACCCTCGACTTGTCGCGCCTTGAGGCTGTGGTCGAGAAAGTGGCGCTGACCGCGACGATTTACGAGAACAAAGCCAGCTTTGACCGAGTATCTCATCTTGCGCTGACCGTCACGGGCGGTATCGAGGCGCAGATACCCACCACGGGCATGAAGGAAACTGCGTTGATTCTTGGCGAGTTTTACCGTCGCCAGGGTGAGTGGAAATTCCGCTGTGTGGCCCAGGGTTTTGCCGGCGGCCTGGAGCCGTTGGCCAAGCACTTTGGTGTTGAAGTTGCGGCGCCTGCTCCGGTCGTAACGCCTGTACCCGCTCCGGCCCCCGCGCCCGTTCCGGTAGCGGCGCCGAAGCCTTCGGTCAGTCTCAGCAAAATCACCCTCGACAAGACGCGCTCGTCGATCAGTCTGGAAAAAACGTCCGAGGGCTTTGGCGAAATCAAGGTCAACCTGAACTGGAACAAAGGCAAGGGCGGTGGTGGCTTTTTCGCGCGCAACACCTCCATCGACCTGGATGTCGGGTGCCTTTACGAGTTGCAGGACGGCTCCAAGGGCGTCGTTCAGGCGCTGGGCAACTGCTTCGGCGATCTGGATTACGAGCCCTACATTCAGCTCAAGGGTGACGACCGTACCGGCGCCGTCAGTGATGGCGAATGGCTTCATATCAACGGTAAACACTGGGGCAATATTCGACAGGTTCTGGTGTTTGCGTTCATTTACAAAGGCGCACCGAACTGGCGGGAGACCGATGGTGTTGTGACCATTCATGTCCCGGGCCAGCCGCCGATTGAAGTTCGGCTGAATGAAGAAGGAGGCCGTCAGGGCATGTGTGCAATTGCCCTGCTGGAAAATGTTGGCGGCGGCGTCAAGGTGAGCCGACGCGTGGACTTCCACAATGGACATTCGGCCATGGACAAGGCTTACGGTTGGGGCATGCGCTGGGCGGCAGGTTCCAAGTAATCCGATTATCAAACTAAAGTTGAATGCGGCGGACCATTCCGGTCCGCCTTTGAGGTGAACAACATGTTGTCATGGCTGAAAACCAATGCGGCGCTTGCCCGCGAGAAACTGACCACCGAGGTGGCCAAGTTCAAGAACAAAGAGTTCATGGAAGCGGTCGCCAACAGCTGTGCCATGGTTGCAGCGGCTGATGGTGAAGTCAGTTCGGCAGAAAAAACGAAAATGGCCGGATTCATCAGCAACTCGCCTGAACTGAAAGTGTTCAATCTGACCGACGTTATCAAGGTCTTCAACGACGCTTGTGCCAAGTTCGAGTTCGACTTTCAGATCGGTCAGGCCGAAGCCCTGAAAAACATCAGCAAGATCAAAGGCAAGGACGGTGCTGGACGCTTGCTCGTTCGTGTCGCCTGCGCTATCGGTGCCTCGGACGGCAATTTTGACGACAAGGAAAAAGCCGTTTGCCGCCTGATCTGCCTTGAGCTGGGCCTTCCCCCAGCTGACTTTGAACTGTAAGGAACGACACTGTGGAAGTTAGCCAACTGGGTTTCCCCCCGCTGACCATCGCCGTGTTCGTGGCGTTGGCGCTCGGCGCCATGATTATCGACATGTTTACCCATCGTGGTGACAAACCCATCAGCCTGGCCCAGGCCTCGGCCTGGTCGGTGTTCTGGATCCTCATCTCGTTCGCCTTTGCAGGGTTCCTGTACTTCGAGCACGGTTCGGAAGTCGCTACGCTGTTCATCACCGGTTACGCCCTTGAAAAAGTCCTGAGCGTAGACAACCTGTTCGTGTTCATGGCGATCTTCGCCTGGTTCAAGGTGCCGAATGGTCTGCGTCACCGCGTACTGTACTGGGGCATTCTCGGTGCGATCGTGTTCCGCCTGATCTTCGTGGCCATTGGTACCGGCCTGTTGGCCTTGGGGCCGTGGGTCGAGGTGGTCTTTGCCCTGATCGTTGCCTGGACCGCTGTGATGATGCTCAGAAGCGGTGGAGACGACGAAGAAGAAGAGGATTACTCCACGCACATGGCTTACCGTTTCGCCCAGAAACTCTTCCCTGTGTGGCCGAAACTGCATGGTCATGACTTCTTCGTGCGTCGCAAGACCCTGGAAGCCGAACTGACCAAACCAGAAAACAAGGGCATGTCCCTGGCCGCCAAAGGCGGTTTGTTCGCCACTCCGTTGTTCCTTTGCCTGGTGGTGATGGAAGTTTCCGACGTGCTGTTTGCGTTCGACTCTGTCCCGGCAATCATCGCCGTCAGCCGCGAACCATTGATCGTTTTCTCGGCCATGCTCTTCGCCATTCTGGGTCTGCGGACCATGTACTTTGTGCTGGAAGCCCTGAAACGCTATCTGGTGCACCTGGAAAAAGCCGTCATCGCACTGCTGTTCTTCATTGCCGTAAAACTTGGCTTGAGTGCGACGGACCATATTTTCCAACACGGCTACACCATTGATCCGAACACCAGTTTGATCATCGTTGTCGTGGTTCTGGCCATTGGTGTTTTTGCCAGTCTGCTCTTCCCGCAAAAGGAAGAAACAGAAGCTGAAAAACCTTAACGTCAAATACATTACCCACTAAGGAGTTGTACTCATGGCACTGACCCTTCAAAAAGGCGGCAACCTGTCCCTCTCGAAGACCGATCCGACACTGACCAAGATTCTGATCGGTCTGGGTTGGGATCCGCGCGCTACCGACGGCACGGAGTTTGACCTGGACGCCAGCGCGTTCCTGCTGGGTGCCAACGGTAAAGTACGTAGCGACGCCGACTTTATTTTCTACAACCAGCTCAAAAGCGCTGACGGTTCCATCGAGCACGCCGGCGACAACCGCACCGGTGCCGGCGATGGCGACGACGAAGTGCTGAAAATCGATCTGAGCCGCGTACCTGCGGATATCGACAAGATCGCTTTCACTGTCACCATTCACGATGCTGACGCTCGCAAGCAGAATTTCGGTCAGGTCGGTGGCTCGTTCATCCGCGTAGTCAACGAGATCAGCGGTGCTGAAATTGTGCGTTATGACCTCGCGGAAGACGCATCGACCGAAACGGCGATGATCTTCGCCGAGCTGTACCGTAACAACGGTGAGTGGAAATTCCGCGCCGTTGGTTCGGGCTTTGCCGGTGGCCTGAAGGCTTTGGCCAACTCGTTCGGTATGAACTTCTAAACTCCACGTCCATTGAGCAAGGAAATTGATCATGGCTGTAAGTCTCTCCAAAGGCGGCAACGTATCCCTGTCCAAAGAAGCACCAGGCCTGACTGAAGTAGTCGTAGGTCTGGGCTGGGATCCTCGCGTCACTGACGGCACCGAGTTCGACCTCGATGCGTCGGTTTTCGTCGTGGGCGAAAATGGCAAAGTGCTAGACGACAACAGCTTCATTTTCTACAACAACAAAAAAACGGCTGACGGCTCCGTTGAGCACATGGGCGACAACCGCTCCGGTGCCGGCGAAGGCGACGATGAGCAAGTGACTGTGAAACTGACTTCCCTGGCCCCGCTGGTGAAGAAGCTGGTATTCGCCGTCACCATTCACGATGCCGAAACCCGCAAACAAACCTTCGGCCAGGTTGCCAACAGCTTCATTCGTGTGGTGAACAAGGCTGACGGTAAAGAACTGGCGCGTTTCGACCTGAGCGAAGACGCTTCGACCGAAACCGCGATGATCTTCGGCGAGCTTTATCGCAGCGGTGAAGAGTTCAAGTTCAAGGCGATCGGCCAGGGTTTTGCTGGCGGCTTGAAGCCTCTGGCTGAAGCCCACGGCGTTAGCATTGGCTAACCCAAAGGGTTGAAAAAAAGCCCCGTCTTTCGAGCGGGGCTTTTTCTTGTCTGCCTTTTACGCATGCATGGCTGGCTGTGCCTGTCGTTCGATCAAGCGGCTGATCAATTGTCAGATACAAAAAATCCGGCGGATGGCCGGATTTTTTATAACAGGGTCATGTCATCTGTAGGACTTGGATCAATTTACCAAGGTCTGGTGACGCCGCTTCAGGCGACGCTTTACGAACAGAGCTACAAAAATAAGCACTAGCGTCATTACGCTGAAGAACACCGTATTGAACCATGGAAATGGCTCCGCACGGCTGTTCGTGGATTCGATAGCGGTGATGTTTGGGAAAACCGAAAATATCTTAATGCGCCATCCGTAGTACCGAATGATCGCCAACTGCTCAGCATCACGAGAGTAGCCCTGGGCCTTCGCTTGGACGTCTGCAGAGTCGAACTTGAAATACCAGGGGAAGGACCAGCCAGTATCTTCATTGCGGTAGACCATGACTTTCTTGGAGTCTGGGTCTTCGGTGTTGATGAAATAAACGTCCCTGGTCGGGCCATCAGCTGGGTTTTCAGCATTGATGACGCCATCGTGGTCGACCCGCTTGACTTCAACTCCCGTGATCAGCACCACATCATGTTGAGGGAGGACGTAGAAAAGCCCCAGTGCGCCAGCGCTCACTATAAGCAGTACAGCAACTAGAATTACGCCTTTGAGCAACTTCATGCATTCACTCCATTTTAGAAGGTAGGAATTTTGCCCGTTTTCTTCGCAAGAGGGCATGTTTAGTTGATAGCCATCGTCAGTGTTGCATGGGGAAGATAGAGGAAACGGAAAAATCCTGGTTCGCTAGCATTGCTGGGTGACACAGCCGCCAGTGAAGTATTCCAGACACTGCGGGTCAATTACGCCACACAGGCATGCACCGATCATCAACCATCCAATGAGGCTGGCCGGCCTGTATGCATACGCCACCTACCCAGCGCTCCTTGGCGCCATGGTCCAGCCAATACGCCGTTCCCTTCAGCACCTGATGCCCCAGCGGTGTCAGCGTCAGCAACCTCCGGGGCCATTGCAGATGGGTATCTGACTCGGTCAACAGCGGCGTCTTGCAGTCAATCAGCGGGCGCATAAGCGCATGGAACATCAAATCCCCCAGATACGGCAGCGGCTCGCGCTGGGCCATTAACTCGGCGAAAACCCTGGCGAATGCCACCGGGCCTGCTTCCTCTATAAATTGTAACGCCAGGTGTTCAGTCAATGATAAACCGTCCCGAACCCCCGGAAGTTCCTGCAACTGGCGCAGCAGTGCCGGCGCTAGAAGTGGCAAGCAGCGATGCGTGCCGCGGGCGAGTTCGGCAAGTTTGACCGGTGAGCTGTCGCAATAGGCCAGCCATGCCTGCCGGGCCAGTTGCACGGTTTGTTCATCAATGGGGCGGCGCTGCGGCCATAACCAGGCCAATACGTCGGGAGCCAGTTGGCCGATGCCGATGAAGCGCTGGACGCCGGGGATGCGGTCGACTTCTATCAGCTCAAGCTTGAATGGTACGCGCTCAAGTCCTGCCAGGGCACGAATCAGGAACAGTTGGTCGTAGGCGTCCGCCTCGCACCACAGCACGCTGTGTTCGTCGTTGGCCAATAACGTGAGGTGGTTGTATTCGTCGTTGAGTCTGCGCGCTACATCGGCGCTGTCCATCTCAAACGCCTCACTGATATAGCGGCTGCGTACTGCCTGGTATTGTTCGGCAGGCAGGTTTGGAACAGGCCCCATGCATAATGGGTCGGACAGCATTTGAAAGTGGCCCTTGAACCCCGCCAACTGCAGGCTATGCGCAATATCGTTGCCGCATCGCCAGTGGGTGGTCAGCGCTTCATCGCTCGCCGCAAAGTCTGGATGGCGAGCAGCGAAATCAACCGCATCCACGTGTGCCTTGAGTTTGGGCCAGCTACTGAAACCCAACTGTCTGGCGATCAGCCACTGGGCGTCGGACAAGATGGGCGGTGAGGAGGGAGGGCCGCCAGGGATCAGGGAAAGTTGTTCGGGCGCCGCACCACTTTTCATGCGCAACAGAAGTTCCTTGGCGCGTTTGCGTTGCTGCTCAAGGTTGATACGGCCGTCATGGGACGAGGATGCTGGATGTTGCGACATACGATCTCCTTGCACAAACCTTGTCCGCTTTAAGGTTGGGAGTCGTAGAGATGTGGTATTCAGTCAAGGTCCTGGGCGCAGCCCTTTCCGCGGATGGAGGCGTAGATGGCGCCTTGCGGGAATATAGGCAGTGGCGTATTTGATTGCAAGCCGTTCAGTAGAGGATTGAGTCCATGACGGACACCGTTTACCCGTTGATCGAAGCCAGGGCACTGACGCGAATGGATGAGCGCCATCAGGCTCAGCTGCTGCACACTACTGACTTCAAGCTGTACCGCGCAGACCGTATCTCCATCACCGGCTCATCAGGCTCGGGAAAAAGCGTTTTCCTCAGGGCGCTTGCCTTGCTGGACGCGCCGACGTCTGGAGACATCCTGTGGAACAACCAACCCGTCCCCAACGCGCTAATACCTAGGTATCGCAGTCGCATCTGCTACCTCTCGCAGCGGCCGGCACTTATTGACGGCACGGTGGAAGATAACCTGCGTCTCCCCTACAGCCTCAATATCTGGCAGCACCTGGACTTCGATCTGGAAGCGGTAAAAGTCCTGCTGGCCCATGCCGGAAAAGAGCCAGGATTCCTGTCAAAAATGGCGGCTGATCTGTCGGGCGGCGAGTCGCAGGTCGTTTCGTTGATCAGAACACTGCAACTGGACCCGCAGGTGCTACTGCTGGACGAACCGACAGCGGCACTCGACCCTGCATCGTCTCTAGAGGTTGAGGCCTTGATACAGGCCTGGTTTGACAACGGCTCGGGTTCGGCCCATGCCTACATTTGGGTTTCCCACGACCAGACCCAGGCGCAACGAATGAGTACCACCCGGTTGCACATGAGCGCCGGTGTGTTAACCGGAGCCGTCCCGTCATGAACTATCAAAACCTGTCGGCGCTGGATATTTCTATCGCCGCCTCGTTGATCCTCATCAACGGTGCGCTGTCACTGCGGCTGAAGCTGGGCCTTGAGCGACAACTTGTTTGGGCCGCTATCCGCACGGTGGTTCAACTGCTGGCGATTGGTTACCTGCTGGGCTGGGTGTTCGAGTTTGCCTACTGGTATGTGGTGTTGCCGCTGATGTGCTTGATGACCCTGATCGCCGGCATGTCGGCAGCGGGGCGGGGCAAGCGCACGTATGCGGGCCAGCGTGTCGACAGCATTGTGTCGGTGTGGGGCAGTTCGTGGCTGGTGACTGCCGTGGGGTTGTTCGCCGTTATCCGCATTCATCCTTGGTACGAGCCGCAGTATGCGATCCCTATCCTGGGGATGATCCTCGGCAACACGCTGACTGGCGTGTCCCTGGGGATTGAACGCATGACCCAGGAGTTGACCTCGGGACGCAACACCATCGAAATGATCCTGGCGTTGGGTGGGTCGCGGTGGGAGGCGGCGCAGGATGCGATCCGCCAGGCCGTCAGGGCCGGTATGATCCCGACCCTCAACCAGATGACGGTGGTCGGCATTGTCAGCCTGCCGGGCATGATGACCGGCCAGGTGTTGGCGGGAGAGAGCCCGGCGGACGCGGTTCGTTACCAGATCGTCATCATGTTTCTGATCGCCGCGTCATCGGCATTGGGCACGGTAGGGGCTGTACTGCTCACCTACCGACGGCTGTTTTCAGCCGATCATCGTTTCTTGAGGTACAGGCTGGAGGAGCGCTCTTAACCGTGACGGTTACGCTCGTCCGCTACTTCAGGTTTGGCGTCTGATGCTTCAGCCAGGCCATCAAAGTGCGCGACGGTCGGCGCATTCTGCTGTCTGGCCAGGTGGGTGTGGACGCCGACGAGAACACTGTCGGCCCCGACATCACCGAGCAATCTGTCGCCATCGTCGTGGATCATCGTCAGCGGCCTGTCACTGCCCGAGTGGTTGATCGAGATTGAGGCGCAGGCGTTGATTCCTGACTGAGCAAGCTTCTATGGTCACCCAGGGCTCAATAGCGAATCATCACCGACTTCAGCTCGGTGTAATCCTCGATAAACGCACCGCCAAACTCCCGACCCATGCCCGAGGACTTGTTGCCACCAAACGGCACCGCTGGGTCGAGCAAGGTGTCGTTGGCGCTGTTGGCGAGAATCACCGTGGGTTCGACATAACAACCGGGCCGATCCATCCGTTTGCCTCCGTGGATGATGGTGTTGTTTTCAGCGCGTGCGGTGGCGAAAAAACCTTCGAGTTTCAACTGATGCTGACGATGGGTAACCGGCCCGAATTCGGTGCGTTCATCCAGGGGTGAGCCGATATTCAGTGCACCCAGCCGGCGTAGTAACGCAGGAAGTGCGCCGCCTGGTCGACTTCAAAGGTCCGGAAAATCTGAATGATCTTGCCCGACTGGCAGGTCTCGATCTGCGCCAGTTCCTCGCGGTGGCGCTCCAGCAGGGCCGCCAGTTTCAGCAGCACGTTGCCACGGGTTGCCGGTGCGACTTGGGACCACAGCTTGAAACCGCGATTGGCTGACTCCACCGCCGCATCGATGTCGACGTGATCGGCATCGACGACACGGGCGATAGCATTGCCAGTGGCGGGATTGATGACTTCCAGGGTCTGGCTGGAATGGCTCTGGGCATAGCCACCGTCGATAAACAATCTGTAGTCTCGACCCAGGAAGGCTTCGACTTGGGGTAGCAGGGGAATATCGCTCATGGGGTTTCCTGATTACGAATAAAGGAAAGCCTGAGGTTAACCAGAGGTGGCTGCCGGGGCTTGACTGTGGCTGCCAGCTCGATCAGACCGTCAGCTGTGAAAAGTGCAATCTTGGCTGTGGAAGGTGCATTTTCGTCTCGATGGGCCGATCCCATACTTGCCCTGCATCCAGCACCGTTCCTCGATTTTGAACAGGTGCAGGACATCCAATAATAAGCAGGGCCATCCATGAAAAAGCCAAACGCGTTCCTTGAAGACCTCAAGTCCATTCTGCCGACCATCGCCGCCAATGCCTTTCGCGCCGAGCAGGACCGCAAGGTTCCTGACGAAAACATTACGCTGCTCAAAAGCATCGGCATGCACCGTGCCTTCCAGCCCAAGACTTTCGGTGGCATGGAAATATGCTGCCGCAATTTGCCGACTGCATTGCCCTGCTCGCAGGCTCTTGCGCCAGCACCGCCTGGGCGATGAGCCTGCTCTGTACCCACAGCCATCAACTGGCGTTGTTCTCGGCCACCTTGCAGCAAGAGGTCTGGGGCGATAACCCGGATGCCACGGCCAGCAGCAGCATCGCACCGTTCGGCCGTACAGAAGAAACCGAAGGCGGTGTGCTGTTCAACGGTGAAATGGGCTGGAGCAGTGGTTGTGATCACGCCGAATGGGCAGTTAGGCAGCCAACCCAAAACCTTCGGCAAGATATCCTCCAGCAAGGCCTGTGGGCGGATGCTTCATGTGTTGATGGACCAGTTGTGCAAGGACACCCAGGCAGGCGAAGGCGCCGTGGGCGAAGTCGAGGCTTTGCAGGCGGCGTTTGTATCACTGCTTGGCTCGGCTTTTGAGCAGGATGATGAACGGGACGACTGCGGGGTGTTGCAGGGTAGCAACCTGCGCAGCTACGTGCAGAAAGTCATTGATGAATCCCTGACCCAGCCTGGACTGAGCCCGGTGGGGTTGGCCAATCGACTGAATATCTCGGTGCGGCATTTGTACCGGTTGTTTGAAGAGCAGGACGACAGTGTCTGCCGCTACATCCAGCGGGCTCGGCTCAAGCGTAGTGCTGATGATCTGACTAATCCGTTTCTGCGCAGTGAGTCGATCACCTCGATTGCGTATAAGTGGGGGTTTACTGATTCGGAGCACTTTAGTCGCTCGTTCAAGAAGCAGTTTGAGCTGTCGCCTAAGGATTTTCGGTCTAGTCGGTTGCAGTAGGTAGTTTGAGGTTTTGGGAAGTACGACGGAATCGTTGGATGAGGAGATCGCACGCTCGTGCTCGTCTAAGCATAGGTAGGTGGTTTTCCTCTGTAAGCTCATCAGCCCGAAAGGACTTATTATTTACTTAAGTGCCGTTAAGATTCGCCCCATTTATCCTGATCCTCTTTATCTGGTTGTTTGCAGTCACAGTGAGTTGGCCCAGCAATCACGAAAGGAGATTTGTTCTTGGATGTCGTTGGTGAGGTCGTGCTCTTCATAGTCGAAGATGCGGACAAGTTTGCCGTCTGATTCGCCCATTGTCACTTCGTAAGCGACTAGCCCGTTTGACATTTGTGATGGCATTGCGGATGTATGTACGTTTACTTTTGCTCCCTTGCACAAAAATTTTACATGGCCAAATTCTTTTCTCAATAAGCCAAAGCAGATGTAAATATCTAAGGCGCTATAGGTTTTATTTGTTCCGTCAATAAATGATATGGAGAGAGTGCGCGTGGTCCTGTCGTATTCAATAGTGGCTCTTTCTTGGGTGCCGTTATTAAGTATGGTAATTTCTTGGATTGTCACGATTTAGTCTCTGTTGGGGTTTGTCAATGAGTATCCTTTGTGGGTGCCATTATCATTTACCGGTGTGGCCCCAAGAATGTCCTTGGTGTCGATACGATGAGGAATGGCAATTTCAAGCTCTTTCTTGTATCTGGATACGTGCCCCTAGTTCTTTGTTTACGTCTAGGCCAGGAATTTTTTTCAAAAGGTGTAAAGGTGTAAAGGGTACGGATCTATTTATTTTTTGAAATTGTACGTGAGTATATCCGCACCCTTTATCTTGAAAATCACAAGGATCTCATGGTTGTACGAAGACTAAATGTGGGAGCTGGCTTGCCTGCGATGGCGGCCTGGCAGTCGCCAAAGATTTTAATTGTTACCAAGTAGACTGATCTTCTAGGCTGGCCTTTTCAAGGTCATTTTTCCATTCTTTATTCATGATTCTAAAAATATCCTCGAAGAAACCTCTGGGGTTTTCCATGGTGTCCCATCCGTAAGGTAAGGCGCAATGGGACTCGGGATATTGACTAAGAATCTCTGAGAAGTCGTATGCGTCATAATTAAGAGCAGAGCTTAAGATGTCTATTAGAGATTTCCTATGCCTATAATTTAAGTCTGTGCTCCTGTCAGTTATGTAGTTTTTAATTAACTCTTCTCTGTCAGTGGGCGAATTTATATTGTAGTTCGAAAGGGCTTCGCCTAAAGACTCTTCACGGTCATAGATGTCAAATCCGCTGAGTAAATATTGCAGCTTTGGTTTGTACGGTATATTTAGAAAAGGGTGCTTTAGCATTAACGAGTGCTCACGGGGAATGCTGTGTATGGTCGTTTTGTTTCACGATCAAACTTTACGACGGCGGCGTTCATGTTTTCATCGAGTATTGGGTTGTTAGGGTCCTTTTTATTTGGTATGTATCCTCTGCCGCAGCCTTGCATTTCAATCCTGACGATAGGGTTGCCATATTCGTCTTCTCCAGTGAAACGCTCCATTTTACGCGCCTCTCTTGTCATGGCTTCGTTTAAGACGTTTAACTGTATTCTCGAACTTTTAAATTGCGAACTGGGTTTCATAAGGTTCTTTCTTTGTTGATAGGGGGGTAGCTATTTTCAAACACGTTCATCCAGCTATTTACCATGCTCATGTTGATTTGCTCTCTGTAGCCTCTACGTGGTAACGCATAAGGCATTCGAGCAGGATTTTCATAAACTGTCTCTGGTCAATTATTTCGACGTCAAAGTAAGTATCGAAAAGGTAGAAGGTGCTGTCGAAATTTTCGTCCGTTTTTAGGAAGTGCTTGAGTGTGTCGATGTGCCATAGCCTCTCTTTTGCTTTATATGAGATAAACTCTGGCTTTGTTAGCTGGTCAAATAATTCGGCGAGTTCTCTGTCGTCATTAATATTTTTTGAGACGATGAGACGCTCTCGTTCAGGGTCGTCTGTGTTTTCAATATTATAAGTGAATAGTAGGCTTCTGAGGATCGATAGCTTTGGTAATAATTTCATATTAAAATTCCGTATATGCGGTAATTGGATTTCCTTGCGTGTCTAATATTACTTTGGCCTTTTTTTGTTTTCCATATTTCAGGTCCTTGCTTTCGTAGCCCTCTCCAATTATTTTTCCCATTTCCATAGGTTCGCGTGATGTCTCTATATTGGTTCGCCTAAATATAAGTTGAGCGCGATAAATCGCATTTAGTTGGTCTCTGTGGCTGAGATATCGAGTAGCAGCGGTAGGTATTTTGGGTTGCCCTGCCTTCTTGCCGTAAATGTGTCTCTCAATTTTCCCGGTAGTTGGGTTTTTAGCCGTCATGATCCTCTCTAGTTGAGATTCAAGTGTTGTCTGTGCCCCGTGTTTCTCCAGGAAGTGCGCTTTTGGGTGTGCTTGTTCAATCTCATTCAAACGCCGATAGGCATTTCCCTCCGCAAGTTCGTCAATTCTTGCCTGCCGTTCTGCCCTTGACAGTTGCGGTACAGCGGGCTCTGCGTGGTTAACACTTTCCGTGGGATTCTGAACGGTAGTGTTTGGCTTACACCCATCCCCACCCGGGCACGTACTCAACCCCAACGGATCAACCCACCCCGTAGGGTTAGGTACGTACTGGTATCCGTTCAGCCCACCCGCCAGTTTCACCGGGTCGGTCGTCAGGTAGCGACCGTTGTCCGGATTGTAGTAGCGATGGCGGTTGTAATGCAGCCCGCTTTCTTGATCGAAGTACTGGCCCTGAAAGCGCAGCGGGTTGTTGACGGTGTTAACGTCAAGCTTCGCGATTTGGCCGTAGGCGCGGTAGTGGGCGGACCAGAC
>NZ_JBEOPT010000019.1:0-98006 GCF_040310325.1 Pseudomonas sp. HY7a-MNA-CIBAN-0227
CAATTTAACGATGGATTGGCCCCAGCGAAAACGGAAGAAAAACTCAAAACCGTGTCCGGGATGAGTTGACCACTACACGTGGCCGTGAAGGATTGGATGACGTACTACATCAACTGCGCTCGTAGCGTTGTTGTTCTGATACAGCCCAATCATTTGCAATGCAAAAAGGTGGTCAAATGAAGCGTAATTCCCCAATCGCCACGTTTAGTAGCGTTGTTTTCTGAAAACTCGCATTTGTTCTCAAATCCTTCAGGTGACGCGTCGAACACTTTCTGAATGGACACTGATGCCCTAATTTTTAAAAAATATCTCGTCGCCATGGACACAGTTAAATAGCGCTACAAAGCACTAATTTCGGTGGTTTCGCCAACTGTCCATACCCTGCTAACTAGCGGATGATGTCGCCAGTGCCGTCCTCAGTATTCTGGCACTTGACTGCCCAACGCTCGCTCATAATCTTCCGAGCCCTCATCCGACATTATGAGAATGACACACATCATTATGCTCGGACGCAGAGCTGACCAAAGGAACGTACAATTCCCCGGGAGGCATGCACTGCCGCTGCTCGAACGCCGGATAACAGCGAAATGGGTCAATGGCTTTGCCGCCTTTCCACCGTCACATGGTTACGAGCTTGATCTGGCAATTACACGAAAAGGAAATAACATGAACCCTGATGAGCTTTATGTTTCCGTCGACGTCGAGACTTCTGGACCTATACCAGGCGAATACAGTCTGCTTTCCATTGGAGCTTGCCTTGTAGATCAACCTGCCACGTCCATCTATCTTGAACTACGACCTGACAGTCCAAAACACGACCCAGAAGCACTGGCAGTATCGGGGCTGAGTCTGGAGAAGCTGGAGCGCGAAGGACTCACTCCGCAACAGGCGATGCTGACATTTGGTGAATGGCTGAAATCATGCTGCCAAACGGGACAGAAGGTCATTTTCGTAGGACTCAATGCACCGTTTGACTGGTCATTCGTCAACTACTACTTCCACAAATACTTGGAAACCAACCCCTTTGGATTTACCGCTATCGACATGAAGGCCTACTTCATGGGAGCTGTAGGTTGCAGCTGGCAGGAAACAAAATCATCCAAGATGACCGCTGCGCTGAAGCCACTCAGCGAACCGAACCATAACGCCTTGGATGATGCTCGCTTTCAGGCAGAGCTCTTCGCGCTAATGCTTGCGGGTAAAGGTAACCGCTGACGTGCCTCCCACGGCACCGACTTGAAGCTTATCTAAGCCAAGTTGCCTCAACATATCTGCCGCCCCTGAACGACCACGCCTTGATGCCTTCTGGTTTTTCGGACTTGCCAACGATAATGGCTATTGGGTGCGGCAGATCCTGCGTATAACGCGCAGCAAATCTGAAAAAACTTCCTATGTCTGCCGGAGAAATCACCGGGACAGATTGGGGATGCGTATGCCAATAGCCCACCAGACGTAACCCTTGTTCGTTGGCAGCTTGGATCTCCTGACGGCACCGCTCCGCATCCAACTCTAGCCAAGACCAGCCTGACCGATCGGCGCAATGAGGCAACGTGGCCAAGGCCAGCAGCAACCCTTTCGGATTAACCGGGCTGACGAATAACTGTCCCCCTCGCTCCACGCCAAAAAGGCCCTGCCGATGACTATCCAAGATGTCCGCGACAGCTTGCGACACCAATAGCTCGGAATCCACCTCCGCCCATCTCCAGCGCCAAGCGATATCCGTCATACAGTTTCATCCCTATGTTCCGGCCATCCGCGCTCGAGTAAGAGTTGCTGCGCCCCCTCTGGCAGCTTGGGCCCATGGTATTGGCCTCCTAGGCTCGGCACATCTTCAGGCCTGTAGATGCTGCTGACCCAAGATGCAGTGCCGATGTTGCCGGTCAATGCGCGTAAAGCCGTGTGCGACACCATAGAGGCAATATTGGTCATACCCAGCGACCCGCCTGGAATAAAGCTCTCCCCACACGCGGGCAGTGGAACCACACCTCCTCCCGGCCACTCTGTAAACTTATGAAGAAAATCGCCGATGTCCGTGAATAAATGACGGCCATCAAAGATACCGGCTGGTGCGAATAGTGCGTGGCCCACCTGGGTATAAGGTTCGCTCCAGGCTTGTAAAAGTCCCCAAGAAACGCCGCTGGATTTGGCTCGCCATACAGTGACCTCCGACTGCCAGTCTGCTGTCGTAATCACGACAAGATCTGCGTTATCGAACACTTCTGGTTTGCTGCTCATCACTACTTCTGCAAAAGTCGAATAAGCGGTGCATTCTGTAGTCGGAAGATCTAACAGAATCTTGTCCCTCAACGCTGAGGCTTTCAGCCTCCCTAGGCTATCCGCTCCCAGAACGTGCCTACCCAGATTGGCTGACACCAAAGTGTCAGGATCGATGAGGGTAAGGTGGCCGACACCGGAGCGTGCCAACTGTATTGCCACCGCACTGCCTAACGAGCCAACGCCAACACAAACGACCCGAGCATTTTCAAGGTGCTTTGCTGTGCCGCTTATATCGCGGGACAGAATGGACGCACGATCAAGCACGTCTAGGGCAGTTGCGCGGACGAGTGCCGGAGGATGTGCATTTGCTATGGCTGGCCGGCGGCGCGCTGTGCGCAAGCCAAACTTTGCCCCCCGCTCTTGCTGTACGCCAAGCGAGCGCACATTGAGGCAATAAGTTGGAGCATCCGTCCCCCCAGGAAGCTCCAGGACAATCCATCGACTCGCCAACGTTCCATGCAGCTCAAACCATGCCAGCAATTGCTCGGCATCGTCTGGTTGAAGGTGTGGCGTTAGCCACAGCAATAAATCTTCTGGATCCGGGGTGCGGATATCCGGATAAGTCTGAAGCTTGACGTAAAAACCGGGAGTTTCGGCCGCGCGAATGACAGCGGAGCGCCCGACAACCCGTCGGTAATGCCCTTTGAGTGCAGCTATGTTCGATGCTAGCCAAACCGTTTCCTGACCGGATGGCACAGCCCGGCGCGGATCGCTGAGAGCAAACAACTGCGAGGCGGTCTGAGGTCGATCCAAAAGTAAGAGGTTCTGGAATGACTGACCGTGCTGAAAAGACCAGTAGGTAGTGATCTCATTCTGAAATTCGATATCGCGCGTTGTCTGGCTTGATCCCATTTTGGACAACGAAACGATCTGGGCCAAGCGCGCAAGGCTGTCCTCTACCACGACCTCCGGGGAGCCCATAATGGGGCGCTCCTGAAAGCCATGAAGACAAAGCCCCGACTTGGTGGCATGCGGCCAAACCAGCCATGGAGAAGGTTCGACGTTCAGCCGCAAGAGCCCACGGGGAAAGTTGGAGGGGAAACCTATACGCAGTCGCCGCTCCTGCCCCGTGTAATCGATGGGCAAGGGGAAGTGAAAGCACGCCGCTTCGTCAGCCCGCATGGGTGCGGGCTGGAGCAATGCATCGGCCGCATCCTGACCTAGGGTGTTTCGCAGTGCCGCGATTCCGCGCTGCAATGGCGTCTTAATAGGATCAGCCAAGGCGTCCAACTGGCTTTACGCTCGACTGAGAGGTTCCGCCACCGCTGGCCCCTCCGAAGAGCGAACCCATCGAAGCAGAGTTTCGAGTAGTGCCATCCGGTCGGCCGGGCATCGTCCAATTCGCAGGGATCTCATTGTTCACTACCGTAATGAGTGCCGGTGCAATACCGAAATTCTTTTTCACTGCCTCGGCAAAGGAATCGTTGGATTCAAAACTTTCCAAACCCAATGACACAGATGCACTGGCGTCCGCATGCCACTTGGCAAATGATTGACGATAGCCTTGCCCCTCACCCGGTCGATTCCACTTCTCTGCAAAGTTTTCGCCATTATCGGCAGGGTTGCAGACAAAGAAATCGCTACCTCTTTGCGCGATGTGCTGCGGCATTCTGCGAACGATTTCCAAAATTGCATCGAGCGGTGCCAAAGGCTTCGACTGGGACTCCTTCACGACATCTAGGTACGCGTGAGTGGCCAAAGTGGTGATAACAGCAGATATGGGGCGAGTATCAGCGCTCCTTGTTTTGATGGCCCATTCATCGCGATGCCGCTTAAGCAGCTTTATGGTCGCACGCAGGGGATCTAGATCGATGTAGTCCTGATAATGCGGCAAAGGATCTTGTGTCGCGGCATCAAGCATTCGCTGGCTTTTGGCAATTGCCAAGCTTTCCATAGAGATTTTCTGGGCCGAAGCAACCTGCAACCAATTCGAGTAAGGAATAGGGCTGCTTGCTTTCCACCCTGTGATCCGATCCGGAACCTCCAGCTTACCCTCGCCGTTTGCTTCGCCATTTCCGTTGATCGCGCGGGCAGGTGTGACATCAATGTGGAAACCTGGATTTTCGTCGGCATAAACGATCCGAATACCACGACGTAGTTGCTTAACTTCCTCCTGAACGCGGGAGCCTTCTCTAAAACGCTGTTCAATCGCCTCTAGAACTTCCTTCGCACCAGCGCCTTGAGCGTGAGGGAGCCAGATAATCGCGTCCGCATCAATGGTGTCCAGATCCGCAGGCGCGCCGGGAATTGGCTTGATGGTGGTTTTCAGCCGCATTGAGCCCTGAACGAAGATATGGGCCTCAGCGAGCAACGGATTGTCAGAAGCCGAGAGGATTTTTTCCAGTTGGGAGTAGCGGTCGTTGATTTTTTCGTACTGCGCCTCCGACAGCGAGATTTCCCGCGCGGCGCGAAGCAGAAAATATTCCCAACTGCTGCGCTTGGTCTGTTCGTTGCTCAAAAGCATTTACATAGCCTCCTGGGCCACCGAGCCCAATTGCAGTGTTTGCGTAAACCGATCTTGGTTTTCTTTGTCCCGATCGAAGATCAGGTACGTATGTTGATGCTGCGTTGTGAGCAACGCGCCAAACTCGATGGCCAGTGCCGCAGGAATGGCAGCGAAGACGTGGATAGGATCAGGAGTCAGAGCATCAAGCTGACTCAGTCGTATTTGGAGTGCGTCGCGAAAGGCATGAATCACCCGACGGTTCTGTACCATCGCGTAGCTTGGTTCAGGGATCGACAGCTCTGCAATACATGCACCGGGTAGAGCGTCGGTCACGTCGCGAACTGGAACTTGTGCAGAAATGGAGAGCACCAACGCCAGTGGACCATCGCCGTTGGGTGGAGGCGTGAACAGAAAACTGGGCGGCTCAGCACACTGATCGGGCCAGCGCAAAAGATGCTCGCGGTGAAAAGAGAAGATTAAGCGTTTGGAACGATCGCCGATGC
This sequence comes from Pseudomonas sp. HY7a-MNA-CIBAN-0227, assembly GCF_040310325.1. Classification (NCBI taxonomy): domain Bacteria; kingdom Pseudomonadati; phylum Pseudomonadota; class Gammaproteobacteria; order Pseudomonadales; family Pseudomonadaceae; genus Pseudomonas; species Pseudomonas sp. HY7a-MNA-CIBAN-0227. Next base: position 5,227 of record NZ_JBEOPT010000019.1, read on the forward strand.
TCTGGCCCAACATCATCAAAGCTGGGATATCGGCCAAGCCTACTACTGCTAGCGCGGGCGAGTCGCCATAGGTGCCGCCCCGACGCTTGAGTTGCTGCTCCAGCTCATACTGGATGCTGTCTTTGACGTTCTGCCAATAGGCAGCGTCCCTGCCGCGCGGTCCGGGCGCAGGGAAGGCAATTTTGATGCCTTGATCGAAGGCGGTTAATCCCTCCGCAGACATCGCAGTCAATAGATCGCGAACGGGAATATCGTTGATCGTCTGGAAATGCTGACTCTGAACAATGAGAGGAATCGCTCTGCCACCATCAGGGGTCGTTGCGGCGATTCGGATGCGCTCTAGGTATGCTTGGTGTAAACCACTCAAATCATTTTCAGGATAACCGTCTGCGTCACGATCAATTTTGTCATGACAGCCTGGGCACAGGAGCATCAGGTTAGCAGTATCGTTCGTGTGCGCCTCAGCATCATGATCCGCGCGTCCCCGAGGCCCCTTGGGACTGGCGGGTAGGATATGCGCCACTTCGCCCCATTTCATTGGCTTGCCGGCACGATAGTCGAACGTTAGATCTGTGCCGCACAGTTCGCAATGACCAGCGGTCTGTGTCCATACGATCCGCTTCGTCTCATCATTCGTGTTAAAGCGCCCAATCGCGGGCTTAGCGTCTTCTGGTTCTGCCATTTCGACCTATCCCCGAGAAACATCCATGATTGAAAACGATGATGGCAAGATAAGATCATATTAAGGTCATTTGCCTCAAATTCAAGAGAGATCTGAGTGGTGACCAATGCTGAGCCAACTTCGAGCAGGACGCTTGTTTTGACTCATCGAAACGGAGTGATGGCAGCTTTCGCTTTCTGGAAAATGCTGATGGGTAATGGCGCTGACCAAAGCGTATGTTGCAGCACTTCGGGAGAGGCAGAAAATCGGCCAAAAGCAGACGGCAGTGATTATCACGCTTCAACCGGCTTAGGCATCGCGAGCATAATGAATCGTTCCTACCAAGACCAAATCGTGGAAAATATTATGATCGAAGCTCAGCGCTGGAACGTGAAATGTCAAAATCCTACAGATGGAAGTGGAGACGTCATCGTTGACTTACCTGCTGACCTACTCGTGAGCATGGGACTCAGTATCGGCGATGAATTGACCATTGAAGTGGTCGACGGAGCAATTGTTTTAACTCCTAAGTCGAAGGATCAAACTATCCCCTGAACCATTTCAGGGCTCGAGTTAAATCTCAGGTTAGCACACAGAAATTGGGGCTATCGACGGCGAAGAAAATTCTATTGGGTTAGACAAGAAACTGCCGTGCTACGCTGCAACTGGTCGATTTTTACCTGTCGCCACCCTTAGATACGTGGCTTGGGTTGGCGACCACTTAAATATTGAGAGTTGGATCGATTGATGGTGTTAAATCCAGTCCGGGATATGACTGACGCCCCTAATATTTTAAGCTTCAATCGACACGAACCTGTTGGGTGACCCCGCGGTAAGTGAAGGCGGCTTAATACCCCGCGGGCGAAAAGTGAGAGTACCCACTTACATCGATGTGACCGACACTACTTTCACAAACCTAAATTTTTTTTGGCCGTCTTTGTAGCTTCTCGTTCTGCAACTAGGAAGCTCAGCGTATCGGCCTCATGCACCATCTGGTGCGTCTCACCCTCGAATTCGCTCCCCACACGGAGCGTAACTTTCGACCTAGATGTGAAGCCTTTTGAAACCGCCTTTTTCCTCGCTGCCTTCCACGGTTGCACGATCACGACATCCGTGACTGTGTCCTGAACGTCTGAGTTAATTGCGGGCGTAGAGGGCTCAGAATCACCGAATAGCGCCCCACGTATCTCATCTTCCATCAATTGCGTATTCATACTATTTCTCAGAAGAGTGACTGACAACTGTCGATCAGTAGCGGTCAACCTATCTCCTTAAAAGCCCCCGGCAATCAACTATCGGTGGGGTTTCTACAACGTTAGGAGGCGAGTTTTGAGAATATAATCACTCACAGCAATTTACCCGTTAGCAAACCTACCGGTTCATGCTCGACTCCAAATATAGCTGCAGCATCAAGGAAATGGTTCGAAGCATCACGGGATCGTCTCCGCAGTATTAGCCTCGCCTCCCTCTCGAATTGACCTTTCATGAGCCACTTGGATGTTTCGGCCTTACGTTTGCCTTTCATGGTCAATCTCATTAGGTCTAATCGTTTTTTTAGGGGGGTCTTGGGGTAACGGTATCACCAAACGCTGGAGCATGGTGATTCACAACGCAAACCGGTCTGACACTTGAATAAACATCACCTCAACCATTCTGGTTTCGGCAATGACCGCAAGAGTAGCGCTGCCGTACTGATGCATAGCTGCCGGCGGAAAATATCCGAATATATCCTGCTGACTATAATCTATAGTCACCAGGATATATTCAGATAGGTGTGGGAGCACTTAGCATTCAGCGGTAACAGTCAGTCATAAGAAAATTATCAATTAAGACAACTTCGGTCCAGCCACATCATCAGAGTGAAGACCTGAAATGTTCTGCGGCTGAAACGGTATACCAAAAGGCGTTCCCAAAGCGCAGAAAACATTTAAACCAGTAAAACAAACACAATATTTATTGAAAGTAAGAAGCATATCCACATTATCAAAATTTTGTGAACACGAATAACGCTTTTCTGCATAAAGTCTGACACAGCACCAATTATCTCTCTAAATATTCCGAGGGTGCGCTTTACGCGCGTAAGGATTTCTGATCATATTTACAAGCTTTAGTGCATACAGTCTGAGCAATTCGTGGTCAAGACTCTGGCTTTGAGGAATCAAGCTTCTGAAGAAGAGTTTTCGTTAACCCGGAACTTTCATTGTCATACTTTCTGAATGTATCTTCAAGATGATAATGCCGTCCGCTTCCCAGTACTTTAACGCATTTAAATCCAACCTGGCCAGGTTATCTTAAATTTTTACACCTATTGTAGGCCCGCCTTCAACTTAGGGGATTCACGACACAAAATATTAAAATTAAAAATCCGCTGATTCTTCTTATTTACCAATTTCAACAAAGCTCGTCTAGTTGAAATGCCAATCACCAAAATTAGCAAACTGAATTTAATAATGACTGAAGCCGCCTACATATTAAAAGCCACATAAAATTATGCACGGCCATTTTTATTCAATGAGCACGCCTTAGCTTCGAGGGTAAGTAAATCATTTGATCATATCCCTTAGCTATGGGTATCGCTGAGGTTGGAATAGATTTAATAATTCGCGCCCACACTTCGAATCAAGTATAAAAAATTGATTTCTAACGAATTGCAGCTAAGGGTCCATAGCAAGTAGACGCACCTCCGGCATTGGATTGCAAATAGGGCATTCAACCACACCTGCCATATCACGCCTAATAAACTTAGAAATATCTAACGACTCTTTTACGATAACGCTGATCACGTGCAAATATTGCACGCGCAACGCCTCATAACTCATGATTGTACGAGTCAAGTCATTCTCTAGCTTTGAAATTTTCACTTTTAAATTGGCAGCGTGCGAGTCCTTATCCAGACTATATTTTTTAAGAGAAAGTGTAGATATGGCTTCATCAAGCTCCCCCTGATGCTTCCTGATAGTTTCTCTAGAAACGTTCGCAAAAACGGCTAATTCCTTTTGGCTATATACATATTGTTCCCCACGACTTAGATATTCAGTATTCAATGCATTCAACGACTCATTAAGATACTCACTCAACCGCTTTCCTCTACGCTGCATTTTGAGTCTCCGGCGCTACTTAAGTTGGCGAACCTCCAACAGGCGAGCGGTACTTCTTGCCACGCGGCTGAAATGGACATCTTGATGACCACCTTCCCCACCGTTCGCTTGAATATATTCCCTAATAGTATTAGCATCATCATTGATTTTTTTCAGCTCAATAAATTGACCTTCATTCTCTACATCCACCACCAAACTTTCACAGCAGTCTCCTCGCTCATTGACTGACAAGCAAGAGAGACTATGCCTGCACGTTTTCAGAGCTAAATCTAATGTACATCCCCCATGTGGCATTGGATTGACAATCCGTACTGCGGCTTTGAGGTATTGTTCGGCAGTTTGGCGATCGGTCATGCCCAAAATGTTATAAGTCTCTTGTATTTGCCCAATGGCTTTATCTTGCCGGATGCTTGTCAGCAAATCCTGAACAACTTTGCTTCTATCGATCGCTAACGTCTGATCATATACTCGCGCCTGCGCTAAGCTTTTTCTAGACAAGAGCGCGTTAACTTGCAAATCAGTCAGCCCCCCTTGCTTGTAAACAGTATTCAACCAGTGTCGTATATCATGCCATGTGAAAGTGGCAACATTACCAGTTCTAGGATCAATAACATTGTATTTAGAAAAAACTGAATCTAGGCCTTTCGCGGCATCGGCCAGCCAATAACAAAATTGTGCTCGAGATACCATCGTATAATTAGCCAAATCCGTATTGAACGAAGTATGAAAAAAGAAACGGGGTAGAACCATCAGCGCATCCTCAACCTCAAGCACTGCACCAGTACCATCTCGAATAACTGGCTCAATTTGTTTATGAAATTCTCCCTCAAAATTGGCGTCATATGTAAATGGGAACGATTTTTTCAACAACTGATCCGAAAGACACACATCAAAAATCTTCCTCACAATACTAGTCGCTGTTTTGTGATGCCTAAAGCGCATCTGATAAAACTGCTCGAAGCGATTGAATGAAACCGAATGAGGATGCACCAACAATACTTCCCTCCAATTAGGAGTATCAAGCGTCACAGGAAACGAGCGCCAATTCGAATCTAAAGAATAATAGACACCTTCTTTAAGTGCCATTTGCCTGTTAACCTGCCTTTTAAAATGCCTTGCACTAACACCTATATACTTAGCTCCTCCATTGATACCCAGGCGCCGCTGGACTCCAACAAAATCTATAAATTGATTACGTTTACCAACCCAAACTGCATCAGGCGTAAAGATACTAAAGCTGGTGGTCCACTCGTGACAAAATCTCCTCGCATAGTACTCTGTAGCTTCCGGCGATTTCCAAACCTTATACCAATCGACAGCCGATGATTCTTTTCTTTTGCGCGCTATACGTCTGCCCCCCACTGTTAGGTTCTTCAAAAACTCGACTGCACTTTTAACTGCCGGCAGCAAATCCTGTGGAAACAATCTCAACGTCTGACCTTCGACCTTTTCGGGAAACAGTCTGAGCACCCACGCGCCCTCATGAAATACTAAACAATCAACTGGCAAACTTGCCAGCTCGCCAACACGCCCCCCCATTGCAGAATTCAGTACAATTGCATTTATAAAAAAGCGATCTTTCGGAGCAAGACTTTCGTTCGACGCTAGCCCGAAAAAATCCCTCATCACCTCAATAGGTATGAGTTTATTACGTCTCCCTTCCTCAGTTCCATCCCGACCATGCTCTATAGTGCTGGTTGCGAGCGCCTTATAACTTATTCTAAGACCTAGATTTATTCTCAGCCAAGAACCAAAATTAAATAGCTTTTTTTGAAGATTGACGTTATTCCCCACGGCAATTTCAAAATCACCATTATTCACCTGCATAATACTTTTTGACCCTAAAATTTCGTCCAGTTTTTTGATAGCCCTCATATCTCCAACGGCGGTAGCATCACAGATATTAGATTTCCAGCGCTTATTTAATATGTATGCTTTAGCTACAGCTCTGAGACCAAGATTACTAATGGACGAAAAAAGAACATTTGAATATCGCGCATTGCCGGGACGTCTTTTCCAACGCAAAACATTCCATTTGTCAGAAAAAAAATCGATATCATCTTCCAAAATCTGCATCCACCGCGTGCACTTATCGATTAGTTGACTTGGCATACCGATTGCTTTTAATTTCTTTAATAATTCCAATTTAGTCACCTGCTTCGATTTTAACAATCACATCTGTGATGGATTGATAAACACGCTCCAACTCTTTAAGCACTTTACTACGTTCGGATCCGTTGATTGCCGCATTCCACTTATTCAACATAGCTTCTATGTAATTCAAAGACCGATAGTGATCGGCATCTTTCCAAGCGATAAAAAATGGACATCCGTTATAACAGCTAAAAAATGGGTGTTTAGTACAAGCAACTTGACTTCCACAGGACCCCACTACTGCGGGGGCAGCTATAACTGGGATCAGTATTGGATTACCTGGCGAAATCGGCGCTATCTTCCCTGCAAAAAATGCAGCTGTGAGCTCGGAAAAGATACCGCCTAACTTTCTTCCGACACGATCCAAGAGTGGACAAAAATCAGATACTAGGCAGTCAATATATGCGTTTACTGCGAAAAGGCTCTTATGCTCCAACACATACCTTATCTCTTCGCTAGTACATCCCTGCATGGCCATTTGTGTTGCGCCGCTATGACGGATACGATACGGCGTCAAAATCAAGATTTCGTTGGTTCTAGGGCTAATGATTTTCTTTTTTCTGGACCAGTTTTTTATCATAGCGTCGAAATTCGATTTTGTGCCAGGTTTAGATGTTACAATTAGCCGCCCCTTAGCCTTTTGACACTCACTTACGCCTTCACGCTTTCCATACTCTAAAATTTCATTAGCTAGTTCAGCTGTAATAGGCCACAAATCACTGGGCTGTCCCGCGTTATACTTAATTTTCGGAATTCTCAAGAAGAATTCTTTTTCACCTAAAATACCTGGCGGCGACCAGAGAGCCTCAATATCCATACTTGAAATCTGCATTGGTCGCTTGAGCGTTTCAAAGGAAATCCAAACAAAAAGTCTTGCAACATTTTCATCCCATGACTCGTTCCCACTCTCAAGCATCGCTCGGCGCACCAACTCCAGCTCTGCGTTAGTCAAAGCCCCACGTTTTTTATCCCAATCCGATATAACTCTTGTCGATGGCGAGCCCACTGCAATTTGATTAAGTTCAGCAGCGTAAATTTCGTCCGCCTGGGCCAAACCATTATCAGCACAATATGTATAAAATTTTCTAAAACAAAGCCTTATAGACTTCGACGCGGTAGCGAACATCTCAAAAAGTTCATGCCATGACAACGACGAAAAATTTTTCCACTCATCCTTCCATACAACAGCCATCATCTTTAATGCTGACTTCACTTCATTTACAATTGCCGGCGTATGGTCTTGAAGTTTATCACACACATATTCGTATGCTGCATCAACTACCTGAGAGCAAAACAGGTACATGGAAAAGTCAATCCAATATCTTCTGCCCCTCCAGATACTTTCTATCCTCGGCCCAGTCACATCAATCAACAAACAGGAAGAAGGATCAGCGTAACACTTTATGAAGATATTCCCGTCGCTATTTACATACTTCCCCTGTTCATTGACTTCCATTCTGAACCCTCCTCTTATTATTTTCAGTAACTTTTCTACGTGTAGAATCTCTCACTGCCCGGTTTGCATAAAGAAGCAAAGACGTTTCACTTCGCCACCCCCCCATATATACGATGCTATCGATTGCAGCGTTTCGGTCAGGAGATTCCTGAGCTGCAATATATAATCGGTTAAACTTTGAATGGCGAAGCAAATGCCATCTAAACGTTACTCCAGATTTCCGCTGAATGACATTTGCGATGCGGCTCGCGGAAGAACAAGACAAAGGTTTTCCTGCGCCAAAACTTCCATGCGTAACAAACAGATAATCATGATCTAAAAAATTAGTCACTCTCATCTTGCCCCTGATAAATTTCTTCATAACCCTATATTTCTTTACATACAGCTCAAGCAATCCAACTAGATCATCATCCTCAGGCTGTATATACAAATATCGACCTAGCGTTTTAACTTTTGGATTATAAGGAACTCTGGAGTCTAGATTGCTATTTCTTCTATCCAGATGAACTATTTCAACATACGGATCACTACCCGACAAATTCAAATCTTCCAACCTAAGCGATAGTGCCTCACCAATTCTTAATCCAAACGCTTTTACGAGTCGCCATAATAAATAATTTCTATGACAAATACCCTTGTCAAATTTTGCCTCTTCAAATTCATGTAGCAAGAGATTTTCGATTGAATTAAGCTCACTATCGCTCAAGTCCAAAGCGAGTTTTCCTCCCTCCCCTCCAATGGTCGCCTTACTCCAAAAAAAACGCTGCGTATTAACGAGGGCAATTAACTCCACATCCGCCTTAATCAGCTCACTCGAGCTTACATAGTTGAAAACAAACCACACAACAAAAGTTTTACAGCTTTGCATTACCTGCCTATTGTAGGCGCTGATAGTGTTTGAGTCTTTGTCAACCACCTCACTGAGCCAATCCGAGAAACTTTTTATTTGTTTATAGCGAAGCCCAAATCCACTCAATAGATAGAATTCTAAATCGACTTTTCCTTCGCTAGCCCAAGTAAATAAAAATGCTACGTGATGAAACAGGGTAAATATGCTACCTTTGTTTTTTCTTTCCCCTCGGGCGTACGCTGCCTCGAAAAGCGATGCAGCCAAAGACGGAACCAGTGTTCTAGAATTGACAAATAAGCATCTACCGACCCCTTCAGCTTGAAACTTGACTAGTTTATACCGTAGATTTTTTCGACCCTTCGATATGCGAATATTAACTTTCACAGTTCACGCCCCCATTTAGATTCGCAGGCGTCCGTCCATATGCAGCCAAACAATGCACATCGATATAGATTTTTCTTACCTATAGCGAACAATAACGAGCGGAAGATCACAGACACATAGAATTTCTTGCCCATGGGCTTAACATCCCACCAGGCAACGCCCGGTAGACCAATTAGAGATTCGGCTCGAAATTGATATTGAAGGTGTGATCTTTTAATACACATGCGCACAACCCCGACGTCTTAGTAAACGTTCGTGGGTACAGATGCGCGTCAGCGGACTCCGACAGGCGGTCGCTATCTATGGTCCCGAGGCGTTGCGATGACGCCCCTAATTGACGATAGCGCGCTATCAGCAGGTTCGCCACTCCGCAATTTAATATATTCCTAAAATTAAGTAGGCACCTTTCGATCCACTAAATCATGGATAAAGCCGAAGCTGACCGTCATGACAAAATGCTTGAACTCGCCGAGTTGCTGGCAGAAGTGTTGCAAAAAGCCGTGCCGTCCCTGAGCGAGCAGCAGGTGGAGGAAGCCGGGATCTACATGGCGAAGAATCGCGATGTGTTTGCCAAGGCGTTCAAGAGCCAACCGGACGCGCTGTCCGAGTTGCTGAACCCGCCGGCGGAATAAAGCCAGAATTGAACAGGCCCTGAATCATTGGTTCAGGGCCTTTTTAATGCCTGGCTTTTGTACGAACAGCTCAGCGGTACAACAAGCGCTCCGCCAACTCATCCGCCACCCGCGCGGGCGAGCGTTTTTCAGCCTGGGCATGGGCGAAGACTTCGGTCAGGCGGGTGCCAATGTTCGACAGGTGGGCAGTGATGGTCGAAAGCTCTGCACCGCCGTGCTTTAGGGCGACGTAGATCAGCCCGCCCGAGTTGATCACATAGTCCGGGGCGTAGAGGATGCCGCGGCCTTCCAGTTGGTCGGCCACTTGCAGGTTGGTCAACTGGGCGCTGGCGGAGCCAGCCACCGCCGCGCAACGCAACTGGGCGACGCTTAGGCGGTTGAGTACCGCGCCCAGGCCGCAGGGTGCGAGGATGTCGCACGGGGTGCTGAGCAAGGCGTCGTTGGCAATCGGGTGGGCGCCCAGTTGTTCCATGGCCAGTTGTACCTTGCCGTGGTCGATATCGCTGACCAGCAATTCAGCACCAGCAGCATGCAGTTGCTCGGCCAAGGCGAAACCCACATTGCCCAGGCCCTGGATTGCCACCCGCAAGCCTTCCAGGTTATCGCTGCCCAGGCGCGCCATGGCAGTGGTACGGATGCCGGCAAATACGCCCATGGCGGCATGGGGTGATGGATCGCCAGCGGCGGTGGTGCTGGTGACGTAGCGAGTTTGTTGGGCGATGCAATCCATATCGGCCACGGAGGTACCGCTGTCGATGGCGGTGATGTAGCGGCCGTCGAGTTGTTCAATGCAGCGACCGAAAGCTTCGAACAGCGCCGCACGGCTTTCCACATGGGCGGGGCGAATGATCACCGCGTTGCCACCGCCCACGGGCAAGCCAGCCAGGGCGGCCTTGTAGCTCATACCCTGGGCCAGGCGCGCAGCATCCGCCACGGCACTTTCATCGTCCGGATAGGCAAGGTAGCGACAACCACCCAGGGCGGGCCCCAGGCGGCTGCTATGAATGGCAATGACCGCCTTCAACCCGGTCACCGGGTCAACACTCAGGTGCAGCGATTCAAGGCGAGTGCCGTGCATGAGAGCAAACATCGTCGAGCTCCCGAATCACTTCTTGTAGTCGATAAGTATAGGCTGCCGGTGAAAGCTTGCCGAAGTACGCCGGAATAAGCCCGCCGGTTTTACGGGCTTTACGACATAACCAGATAGGACGCTTCTCAAGAGACTGGACGAAACTTCACAGCAAGGCTAAAACGGGACATCCGTCGGAGAAAGTGATGAATCCCCGCCAAGCCTTTTTTGCCTGTCTGGACCGGTCACCGCCCGCGCTGTTTGAAGCCGCGCTGTGGATTGCTGCCGAGCATGACCCGGCCGTGGAACCGCTGACCATCCTGCACGACTTCAAGCTGCTGCAGCAGCGGATCAGCCTCAGCATGCCGATGCTGCCAGCCGATGAGCTCGGCCAGCCATTGTTGCGGCGAATGAACGACCTGGGGTTCGCCCAGGATGACTACACCCCACTGCGCCCCGCTGCCGCCCTATTGGACAAAGTCTTGCAACGCCTGCGCGGGCAGCCATTGGCCCTTGGGTTGATCGCCCTGGAACTGGCGCGGCGCCTGGACATTCCCATGGTCGGGGTGAACTTTCCGGGGCACTTCCTGCTGCGAGTATCTGGCGCGGATCATCTGCTGGACCCTTGCGGTGGCAGGCGCTTGTACCCCAGCGATTGCCGCGAACTGCTGCAACGCCAATATGGGCCGAACCTCAAGCTGCAAGCCGACCACCTGCACACCGCCGAACCTCGGCAGATCCTGCAACGGCTGTCGCGTAACCTGCGCCAGCTGCACCTGTCCAACGACAATCACCTGGCCGCCCTGGTGGACGCTGAGCGAGTGCTCGAACTGGGCAATGCCAGCGCCGCCGATTACCTGGCCAGGGCCAGCTTGTATCAGCGCCTGGACTGCCCGAACGCCGAGCGCTTTGACTTGGAGCATGCGCTAATGCTCAGTGAAGACCCGATCCAACGGCTGCGACTGACTGAGCGGCTGGGGCATTTGCCGCCCAACTCGGTGGTGCACTGAGAGGCTGATGGCTTGGCTTGCAAGCTAAACCGTATCGCTTCCATCGCAGCCTCGCCAAGGCTCGACAGCGCCTACAATTGATCGGCGACCGACTCAGGATTTAGCCAGGGTTTTGCGAATGTCGAGTAGCGCGCGAAAGCTGGCAATCTGTATAGCTATCGCAGGCAAGCCACACTGCTCTATGGCGTGTCCGGGGTATCAGGTTGGTTGGCAGGATGTGCCTGAACAAACGCCGGATGCTGCGCAGCCAGCGCCGCCACTCGTCGAATCCGTGGGTACGCCGCCAACGACACCTTAAACCGCTCGGCTGCATACACCTGCGGAATCAGAAAGGCATCTGCCATCCCCGGCTGCTCGCCAAAGCAATAGCCCTGATCCCCAATCAACTGCTCCACAGCCCCAAGCCCTTGGCTGATCCAATGGCCGATCCATTCCAGCACTTGTGCCTCGTCATGCCCCCACTGGCGCAGCAGGTTCTGCGTGCTGGAGTTGTGCAACGGGTGGATATCGCAACCAATGATCGAGGCCACCGCCCGCTCGTGGGCACGGGTCGCCAGGTCGCGGGAGAGCAATGGCGCCTGTGGATAACGCTCCTCCAGGTATTCGATGATCGCTGGCGACTGAATCAACAGTTCGCCATCCTCGGTACGCAAGGCCGGCACGCGACCTTGCGGGTTGATCCTCAGGTACTGCGGCTGACGATTGGCGCCGCCCTTGGGCACCAGCAGATTGACCGGTACCGCCTGAAAATCCAGGCCCTTGAGCGCCAACGCGATACGCACCCGATACGACGAAGTGGAACGGTAGTAGGTATAGAGTTCCATCGCCCTGCCCTCTCAGCGCGCCGCGACCACAGTGCCCCGGCATTCGCCAAAGCCGATGGAGGCAAAACCATCACGGGTGCAGCGGGCCCGCAGGATGATTTCATCGCCATCCTCAAGGAATTTACGGACTTCACCGGACGCCAATTCAATCGACTTTTTCCCGCCTTCGGTGATTTCCAGCAGGCTGCCGAACTGCCCAGCCTCAGGCCCGGACAAGGTGCCCGAACCAAACAGGTCACCGGCCTGCAACTGACAGCCGTTGACACTGTGGTGCGCAACCATCTGCGCCACGGTCCAGTACATATGCCGGGTGTTGCTCAGGGTCAGGCGATGGGCCGGCAGGTTTTGCTCGCGCATCGTTTGGGTGGTCAGCAGCACTTCCAGCTCGATATCAAAGGCACCGGCCGCTTGGTCACGCTTGTCCGACAGGTATGGCAGCGGCTGCGGATCGCCCTCGGGACGCGCCGGTTGAGCCTTGCGGAACGGCTCCAGTGCTTCGGCCGTCACCACCCACGGCGAGACGCTGGTGATAAAGCTCTTCGACAGGAACGGCCCCAGCGGCTGGTATTCCCAGGCCTGGATATCCCGCGCCGACCAGTCGTTGAGCAGGCAGAAACCGGCAATGTGCTCAGCCGCATCGCCAATGGCAATCGAGTCGCCCATGGCATTGCCCTGACCGATCCAGATACCCAGTTCCAGTTCGTAGTCCAACCGGGCGCAAGGGCCGAAGGTTGGCTCGGTCTGGCCGGCGGGCAGGGTCTGGCCTTTTGGGCGGCGAACATCCGTGCCCGACGGGCGAATGGTCGACGCACGGCCGTGATAACCAATCGGCACATACTTGTAGTTGGGCAGCAATGGGTTGTCGGGACGGAACAGTTTGCCGACGTTTTGTGCGTGTTCTATGCCGACGTAGAAGTCGGTGTAGTCATTGATCTTCGCCGGCAGGTGCATCTGGCAATCGGCGGACAGGGGCAGCACTTTCGCCCCAAGAGCTTCCAGTTTGCCCTGCAGGGTGCTGCCTTCGCTGAGCAGTTCCAAAAGGCGCTCGCGCAGGGCAACACGGGGGCCACGGCCCAGGTTGAAGAAGGCGTTCAATTGACCGCCAGCGGTAGCTTCTACAGCGCTGCGGGCTTGGCCTTCAAAGAAATCCAGCGCGGCGTGCAGGTCGAAAATATGCTCACCAATGGCCACGCCACTGCGCGGCGCCGAACCATTAAGGCTGAACACACCCAGCGGTAGGTTTTGCAAAGGGAAATCGCGGTGACCGTTGGCGGAGGTCACCCAACTGCGAATGATGGTGGACTGAGTCATGGGTTATCTCCGGTTCGGGTTGAAGGTTGCCGGCAGCGAGGCCCAGCAAGCGTCGTAATTGTTTTGCAGCTGCGTGCATTCCAGTGCGAACTGAGTGGGACGCAGCACCTGGCTGGTCTCGAACATGAACGCCATGGTGTTATCGATCTTGTTGGGCCCCAGGTCCACGGCGATGGCCTTGGTACAGGTCTCACCATCCGGCCCGTGGGCGCTCATGCAACTGTGCAGGGACGCGCCACCCGGCAGGAAGCCTTCGGCCTTGGCATCGTAGGCACCCTGGATCAGGCCCATGTATTCGTTCATCAGGTTGCGGTGGAACCATGGCGGCCGGAAGGTGTTTTCCGCCACCATCCAGCGCGGTGGGAAGATCACGAAGTCGAGATTAGCCAGGCCGTGGACGCTGGTGGGCGAGGTCAATACGGTGAAGATCGACGGGTCCGGGTGATCGAAACTCACGGTACCGATGGTGTTGAAGCGGCGCAGGTCATATTTGTACGGCACGTTGTTGCCGTGCCAGGCCACTACGTTTAGTGGCGAATGATCCAGCTCGCAGCCCCACAGCTCACCGAGAAATTTTTGCGTCAGCGTCGTGGGCTGCTTGAGGTCTTCGTAATGGGCCACGGGGGTGAGGAAGTCCCGTGGATTGGCCAGGCCGTTACTGCCAATTGGGCCAAGGTCCGGCAGGCGCAGCGGGGCGCCATGGTTTTCGGCGACGTAGCCGCGGGCCTGGGCGTCCAGCAGTTCGACACGAAATTTCAGGCCACGAGGCAGTACGACGATTTCCAGCGGTTCGACATCCAGCACACCCAGTTCGGTGGCGATGCGCAGGCGGCCTTGCTCGGGAACGATCAACAGTTCGCCGTCAGCGTTGAAGAACACCCGGTCCATCGAGCGATTGGCGCAGTAGTTGTAAATGCTGATGCCGGACGGTTTTTGCGCCGCCGAATTGGCGACCATGCCCACCAGGCCGTCGATGAAATCGGTCGGTTCGATCGGAATATCCAGCGGGTTCCAGCGCAGCCGATTGGGGGTCACAGCACCCAGCGGGCCACCGGCCAATTGCCGCTGCAGCTTGACGAACGCCGGGTGATTGGCCGACGGCTGGATGCGGTACAGCCAGGTGCGCCGGGCTTCGCTGCGGACCATGGTGAAGGCGGTGCCGGAGAATAGTTCGGTGTACAGCCCGTAGGGCGCTTTTTGCGGGGAGTTCTGGCCGACGGGCAATGCGCCTGGCAGGGCTTCGCTGGCAAATTCATTGCCAAAGCCCGATTGATAATCGAGGGTCATGGATCTTCCTCTACGCTGAAGTTATTTTTATCGTAATCCAATTACGCATAACGTAATTTGATTGGTATTGACCGTCAAGCTATAAAGACGCCCATTCGTCTTTCGGATTCATGCCCTCCATGGAAAAGCCGCGCGCTACCCGCGACACCGGTAAACAGAAAGTCCGCTCGGCCGAGGTCGGCACCGACATCCTCAAGGCCCTGGCCGAACTGTCGCCGGCCACCTCGCTGTCGCGCCTGGCCGAACATGTGCAGATGCCGGCGAGCAAGGTCCACCGCTACTTACAGGCGCTGATTGCCTCGGGCTTTGCCGAACAGAACACCGCCACCAACCATTACGGCCTGGGCCGCGAAGCCTTGCGCGTCGGGTTGGCCGCCCTGGGTAGCATGGATGTACTGAAAGTCGCCGCCCTGCCCCTGGCGGAACTGCGGGACGAATTGAACGAAACCTGCTTTCTCGCGGTGTGGGGCAACCAGGGCGCAACCGTGGTGCATATCGAGCCGGCGGTGCGCGCCGTGACGGTGGTGACGCAATTGGGTTCGGTGCTGCCGCTGCTCAGTTCCTCCACAGGATTGGTGTTCAGCGCCTTTCTGCCGTCGCGGGAAACCGTGGACTTGCGCCAGCGGGAGATAGAGGCCGGGATCGCCCATACATTAGCGGACGATCAGGCATACGCCACGGCCTGTGAACAGATTCGCCAGCGCGGCCTGCACTTTGTCCACGGCTTGCTGATGCCGGGGGTCGATGCGCTATCGGCACCGGTGTTTAACGCCGTCGGGCAAGTGGCGGCAGTGTTGACAGTCGTAGGGCCGACTTCGCTGTTTCACGCCGATGAGGACGGGCCAGCAGCCAAGCGCTTGCTGGCAGCAACCCAGGCGGTGAGTTGGCGGATGGGGTATCAGCCTTAAGCCATCAACCCCAGTGTCTTGGCCTTCGCCACCGCTTGCGTGCGGCGCTCCACGCCAAGCTTGCTGTGAATCCGCCGCGCATGGGTTTTCACCGTGTGCAGCGAAATGAACAATTGATCAGCAATTTCCAGGTTGGAGCTGCCCAATGCGATCAGCTGCAGCACTTCCAGCTCACGATGGCTAAGGGGATTTTCGCCAGCGGCCGTCAACATTTCCTGGGGTTCGAGCCCCAATTCACTCAACAACCCCGGCTGACGCAACCGCAACTCGCGAATCGCCTGTTGCACCCGGCAACGCCCTGCCAGTTCCAGCCCCGCTTGCAGTGAGCGCACGGCCAACGGCCGATCACCCACTTGCCAGGCCACTTCCCCCAATACCAGGTGCAATTCCGCTTCCAGGCAGAGCATGCCCCGTTGCCGGGCGGTGTCCAGTAAGGCGTTGAGCCGGGCCAGCGGTTCGTCGGCGCGGCGCAATTTCACTTCGGCAAGCACCTGCAAATATTCCAGGCGAGGGATCAGCTCCAGGGTGGCCGGCGGTGCCTGTTTCGCCTTCGGCCCGCGATAGTGACGCAGCACGCGGCTGACGGCCTCCAGGGTCAGTTCGGCGCGCCCCTGTTGCAACCAGAAATGCCCGCTGAGCAACAACAGAACCGCCCGGTACACCGTGTCGGGCACCTGCCGTGTTTGCATCAGGCGCTCGGCGTCCCGCAGCTGAATAAAGGCTTGGTCGTAATCGCCCTTGTTGGCCGCCAACAAGGCGAGCCCGAGAAACCCATACAGCACACGTTTGTCCTGGCTGTGCAGGCACATGCCCAGGCCCGACTCAAAGCACTCGGCGGCCACGGTATCTTGACCTTGGCGCAAGGCGAGATGCCCTCGCCGCAGGGCGATTCGCCCCACCAATGGCCCGGCCTTGAGCCGCTGCCGGACCAGCATCGCCTGGACATTCTCCAGCAGGCTCTGAGCCCGATACGGCGCGCCGCGCTGCTCCAGCAACTGCGCATGATCCAGCTCCAGCAAAGCCTCCAGCAACAGCGAACCATGAGCTCGCGCCAGGCACAGCGCCTCACGGTTCAGTGTCTGGGCCACGTCCAGCTCACCCCGCAGCAAGGCTTGTTGAGTCAGGCCCGACAGGCACATCAGCCGCGACGTCCAGGCGCTGTCCGGCAAATCTTGCAGGGCCTCAAGAAAATGCTCGCGGGCGCGTACGGCCTCTCCGCCCAAATGCAACAGCCAGCCCCACTGCGCCTGCCAGCGAGCCAGCAGATGACGCTGCAACGGCGCCGTGGGTTGCGGGGTGAAGCGGGCCAATTGATCAATGCATAACGCAGCCTGATCAAAGCGTCCAGCAAACAGCAACGCTGCCGTCACCAGCCCCACCAACTGCGCAGATCCCAGCATCAGTTCATCGCCATGCTGCTCATGCAGGCGCAACAGCAGCACCGCGTTTTGCTGGCGGAACAGGTCTTCAAAACTGAAATGCTGCAACAGGCTGACGGCGACTTCGTACTCCTCGGCCAACAGCGCCTGTTCGAACGCCGCTTGCCAGTCCTCTGCGAGGGTAAACCACTGACAGGCCCGTCGGTGCCAGGAGCGTTTGGCCGGCCAGGCTTCGTCCCGCAACAGTTGCGCCAGGGGCGGGAAGACCTGCAGCCAGTCCGGCGAATCCTCCCACGGCTCGATAAAGGCGCCGAGGGTCTGCAAATCGCGCAAATATTCTGCACCCTCACCAAAACCGAACAGGTGTTCACACAACCCCGGATTGAACCGTGGCAGGTGTGCCAGCACGCGCCAGGCTTCGGCCAGTTCCGCGGGCAAGGTGCTGAACAACTCGTGTTGCAGGTAGTCGAGCAAGGTTTGCGAACGGCCATGCCAAGCGCCTCTGTCCGCGTGACCATCACCCTCAAGCAGGGCGATACGCACTCCGGCGCACCAGCCGGCGCTGAATTGCAGCACCTTGTCGGCAGTCTGCCCGGCATGGGAGTGATGGCTGATCAGTTGCTGGACGTCCTCGTGATTGAAGGCCAGTTCCTCACCCCCGCACTCCCACAGGTCATCATCAAGCAGCAGTCGCGGCCAGTTGCAGGACGGCCGCCGCCGTGCGCCCAGCCACCAGGTCAGGGCCGGGCTGCTGGCCGCCAGAGCGCGGTCGAGCAAGGCATCCAACTCAGGCGACGGCACCCGGCAAAAGTCATCGAGAAACAGCCACGCCGAGGTTTGCCAGCGGCCCAGATCCAGCAGCAGCGTGGCTTCATCGGTAAAGGCCAAGCCAAGGCTTTGCGCCAGGCGCTGGCAAAAGTCGAGGGTGTCGAGGACCACTCCATTGAGAGGCAGCCAATACACTTGGCAGCTCGAAGGCGCCTGTAGCGCGCATTCGGCGAGCAGCGCGCTCTTGCCACTGCCGGCCGGTGCACAGAGCAATTTCACCCGCGCCGCTGCCGTAAGCAAAGGCCCGGCCAGGCGTGGGCGCAACAGGTGATGGGCAGACAAGCGTGGCATGAATCCAGGACGATCCAGGCACCGGGTCATGGCAGTCATTACGGCATCCCTGTTTTTTATTATTAGGCGGCGTGCCCCTACCCTAGTCCTGTGGTCGGCGGTTGTTGAAGGAGTATTCAGCGGGCTGATTGCCGGGCATAAAAAAACCGGGATTCAAAGAAGTCCCGGCACGACGTCTAAAGGTGGGACCCGACAAGCCCGGCTCCCACATTTCGATTGCATTTCAACTAAATATTAGCGAACACCTGAGGCGCGCAACGCCGCCGGGGTGTAGTCCGCCGCCTTGGCCGCAAAGCCGAACACGAAGCTGCTTTTCTCCTCATTTTTCATCCCCAGGGCGATGTAGCGGCCGGCGATGATGTCGTACAGGGTCTCGACGGTGTAGGCCGGCACCTGGTGGTCGTAGTAGAACTGCGCATGGCCTTCGGCAACGCGCCACAGTTGGCCACGACCGTCATAGTGATCCACCAGCGCGACCTGCCAGCTGTCTTCGTCGATGTACATGTGGCGCTTGGCATAGATGTGCCGCTCGCTCGGCTTGACGGTGCCAACCACTTCCCAGACCCGGTGCAGCTCGTAGCGGGTCAGGTCCTGGTTGATGTGCCCGGCCTGGATGATGTCGTCGTACTTGAGGGACGGCGAGTCGAGCTTGTAGCTGTTGTAGGGGATGTACACCTCCTTCTTGCCCACCAGCTTCCAGTCATAGCGGTCTGGCGCGCCGGAGAACATATCGAAGTTGTCGGTGGTGCGCAGGCCATCGGAAGCAGTACCCGGCCCGTCGTAGGACACTTGCGGCGCACGACGCACCCGACGCTGGCCGGCGTTGTAGATCCAGGCCAGACGCGGCTCCTTCACCTGGTCGAGGGTTTCATGCACCAGCAGCACGTTGCCCGCCAGGCGCGCGGGTGCCGTGACCGACTGCTTGAAGAAACTCAACACGTTGGCGCCCTTGACCGGGTCCATGTCCGGGATCAACTGCGGCACCGCCACTTCTTCTTCGAAGCGGATCGCCGTGTAGCTGCCGTTAGTCTGCGGCGTGGCCTGGGTGATGATGCGTTTGAGGTTGCCGCCGTGGTAACGGGTGATGTGGTTCCACAGCACCTCAACGCCGGTCTTGGGAATCGGGAAGGCGTAGTAGCGATTGCCGGTGAAGTTCTCCAGGCCATTGCCGTCGTTGATCGACTTGACGTTCAGCGCGCTGCGCTTGATCGACTCGTAGATGTCCGCTGGCAGGTTGACCGTACGGTGGGTCGGGTAGACCGGAATTTTGTAGGTTTGCGGGTAGCGTTTGAACATCGCTACCTGTCCCTCGGACAACTTGTCCTTGTACTTGTCGACGGTGGCCGCGGTAATCACGAACAGGGGTTTTTCACTGGCGAACGGGTCCGCCAGGAAGCCTTTGCTGTCCACCGCGCCGGCGTTTTTCGGGATACCGCCGGTCCAGGCCGGAATCGATCCATCGGCGTTACCAGCCTTCTCGGCACCCACCGGGGTCAGGGTGGCGCCCAACTTGGCCGCTTCTTCCGGCGACACTGCCGCCATCACGTTGGCCGCCAACAGGCTCAGCGCCAACACGCCGCACTGCAAAATCGTCTTACGCATGGTTGTTGTCCTTCTTATTGCGAATCAGAAGTTCACGCCGAAGCTCAGCGCGAGGAAGTCGCGGTCAGTCAGGGTGTTGTAGTCACCGCCAAAAAAATCGGTGTAGCTCAGGTTCGCGGTGTAGGTGTTGCGGTAGTCCGCATCGACACCGACGCTGATAGCCTTGGAGCCCTCGTTGAACAGGCCGTTGGGGCCGTAACCCTTGACGTCGTGGGACCAGGACAAGTTGGGCTTGAAGTTGATCCCGGCGATCACGTTGTTGTACTCAAGGATTGCCCGGGCGCGATAACCCCAGGAGGTGGAGGTGACAAAACCGTCGGTATCGCCGCCAAAACCATATTGGCCATACACCGAATCGCGGCCATAACGCAGTTTGGTTTTCGACTCCAGCCCGCCGACCCGCACGATGGCCGCTTCGCCGACCAAAGTCAGGCGTTCAGCGCCCAGGATCTGGTCGAAGAACTGGGTCATGGAGGTCTGGAACTGGGTGACTTCCTTGCGCCGGTAGCCGGTATTGTCCGAGCCAAATGAGCTCTGGATCGGTGACGCGGCGCCACCGACAATCGGATTGACCAGGGCCAGGGTCAGGTCCGTGGTGTTGAGTTGCACCGGTGCATTGGGGCGGTAGCTGATTTCCCCGGTCCAGGCCGTACCGGTGGGCAAGGTGGTGGCGAAACTCGCGCCGTACAGGCGGATGTCTTCCGGGTAATCAAGATAATACTGGCCACGCCCGAGCATGGTGCTTTGGGCCAGGCCGAAGCCGGTGCCAGGGGCGATGGCGTTGGCGGTGTCGCGGATGCGATTGATCGTCGCCAGGTTGGTGTTGGCAGTAAGGGTGCCAACGGTTGGCGTACGGCTGTGGTAGTTCATGAAGTACAGGCCGTACTCAGTGTCGTCCCCCAACCAGCGCAGAGCTGCGCCGAACTGCCCGGAGTCCCGCGCATCACGGTCGCCGGCACGATGGACAACCACACCCTCATTGGTCACATCAAAGCCCTGGCCGAACGCCGCGGCCACCGGTTGCAGCGGCCGGATCGCCGGGCTACCGACGGTGTAGTTGTTGGTGCAGCCGTCGGCCGCCACGTCACCACCAAAGAAGGTGCCGCAGTTATCCAGCACCGTCTGGTCCCACTCCAACTGGTAGAAACCTTCCACCGTCAGTTGGTTGGTCAGGCCCTGGGAGGCGAACAACATGTTCACCGGAATCAGCCCTTCCTTGATCTCGGCGCCAGGCCGGCGGAAGGCCGATACGTCGATAGGGTTGATGCTGTTGATGGAGTTGCCGATGAAGGTACTTTCACCCCAACTGACCACCTGCTTGCCGGCGCGCACGGTGCCTGGCAGATCGCCCAGGGAATAGTTGTGGTAGACGAAGGCATCGAGGATCTGCGCACCGCTGGATTTGGCGCCTTCCTTGCGATTGTGGTCGCTGATCTGTTTGAACTCGCGGTCTTCGTCCTTGAGCTCGAAGTCGTACCAGTACTTGCCACGCACAAACACGCCGGTGTCGCCGTACTTGAGCTCCAGGTCGTGCAGGCCCTTGAAGATCTTGGAGAAGGTTTCGCCCTTCTTGAAGTTCTGCCGACCGTCATCCCCGGTCGACGCCTGGCCACTGCCGCCATTGGGAATACCGATCAGTTTGCTGTCGGCATCGCGCATGCCCCAACTGGCGCCTACCGAGAGTGAGGAGTCGAATTGCCCTTCGATCTCCCCGATGTTGAACGAAACAGCCTGCGCCTGCGCGCAGCATCCCAAAGCAACCGCAGCAGCCAGCGCCTGTGGCCTGAAGATGGCGCGCATTGTTGTTCTTGTCATGCGTCTTCCCCGGTGGTGTAACAGAAGGCCCCACCCTACTGCCCAACATCAGGAGCGATAAGCGCACCAAGGAGGTATTCGCGTTGTCGCTCGAAAGGATTAATTGGCGCTCTGGGTTGGGTCTTAGCGGGGATATGGACGGGATGGATGAAGCGCTATCAAGAGGATGGATGAGTATTAAGACGACTGTTACTGAATTGGTAACAGTCCTTGTCCTGAATCAGTGTTTTTCATTCTGTTACAAGGGACTATTCTTGCTGGACTTTCAGGGTAAACAACCCGCTTCCCAAATGGGGAGAAAAGCCAGAATCCAACAGATTGACCTCTACTTTCAGTCTGTTACCCGTGTTTACTGACGTTGATTTGTTGCTCCTTGATCCAACGTCTTACTTCGGCCGCTGCCTTTGCAGCGGCCTTTTTTATGCATGAAATAAAACGGGGCACTGTAGGCGCCCCGCTGGATTAAATGTTTTTCATGTAACGATCACAGGGCGTACTTCTGCAGGTTCGCCATCATCTCCTTCAACGCCTCTATAGTGTCCCTGGGATGGGCCGCGCCTTCGAAGTCGCAAATTTGCTGCCAATGGGCCGCCACATCGTCCGGGGAAAAACCAGCCTCGGGATCGAATCCCATGCCCAGGCTGCGCTCCCAACGGGTTTTGCCAATCCAGCCGCCCCCCACCTCAAACAGCCCGGAGGTTTCCTGACAGGCCTCGCTGCCCAGGTACACCACCAACGGGCTGACCAGCTCCGGCTTGAGACGCTCGAAGACTTGCGGCGGGATCAAGCCTTCGGTCATGCGCGTGCCGCCGGTCGGCGCGATGGCATTGACCAGGATGTTGTTCTTGCGCCCTTCCAGGGCCAGGGTGCGGGTCAGGCCGTACAAGCCGAGCTTGGCCATGCCGTAGTTGGATTGGCCAAAGTTGCCGTAGATCCCGGAGGTCGACGCGGTGAAGATCACCCGACCATAACCTTGCTCGCGCATATGGGGCCAAGCAGCGCGGGTGACTTTGTAGGCACCTTCGACATGCACCCGGTAAACCAGGTCCCAGTCGCTGTCGTCCATTTTATGGAAGGTCTTGTCTCGCAAGATCCCGGCGTTGTTCACCACCACATCGACACGACCAAAAACGTCGAGAGCGTTCTGCACGATCTTGTCGCCATCGGTGACCGAGTCGTGGTTGGCTTCGGCAATCCCGCCAGCCTCGCGAATCTCGGCCACCACACGGTCTGCCGCCGAAGCATTGGCGCCTTCGCCCTGGGCCGAGCCGCCCAGATCGTTGACCAGAACCTTGGCCCCGTGCTTGGCGAATAACAGCGCATGGGCCCGGCCCAACCCGCCGCCGGCACCAGTGACGATCACAACCTTATCTTGCAAATGCACAGGCTCACTCATACAGAACTCCAGCGGCAATAGTGGACGATGGGTGGAGTGTCAGGCACCGGGCTTCTGGTCACAATAAATACGGCTAAGGCTGAATGGTGCGCAATAAGGCTGGGGGATGATTGTCAGGAATAGGCCACCCGAGGCGGCGCTTGCGCAATACGCTCGCGAAACGACAGGTAATGCTTGAGCACCTGAACTGGTGCTTCGATCTGCGGGTAGTGACCGATGTTGGCCAGCAACACTGCATCGGCCTGCGGCACCAGCTCACGATAGCGTTCGACCATGTGGGCGCCGGAAATAGGGTCCACTTCACCATCAATGACCCGCAACGGCACCTCGCCACGCTGCATGGCCGCCACCCAGCGTTCGCGCTGCTGGCGTCGCTGGGGGATGTAGGCGATCAGTTTGTGCAGGATGCGCGGGCCGTAGTGGCTTTCGATCAGACTCCAGAAATCGTCCAGGGCACTTTCGCTGGGACGGGTGTCAGAGCCGAATATCTGCATGAAACTATTGGCCAGGGCGTTGCGGCCAAAGGCACGACCGATCATCCAGCCCAAGGGGCTGAGCAGCAGTTTCTGCACCAAGGCCGGGCGATGGGTCTCAGGGAACAACCCTCCGTTAAGAAACACACAACTGGCCATCTGCAAGCGCCCCTCGTAATGCCGGGCAAGCAGCTCCTGGGCGACGCTATCGCCGTAGTCATGGGCCATTACGTGGACAGGCTGCGGCACCCGAAGATGTTCCAGCAGCGCCTGCTGCAAATCAGCCTGTTCCAACAGGCAATAGGTGTGGTCCAGGGGCTTGGCCGAATCGCCGAAGCCCAGCATGTCGCAGGCGATCACCAGATTGCGCTGGGCCAGGGGCTGCCAGAGGTAGTGCCAATCCCAACTGGCCGTGGGGAAGCCATGGATCAGTAGCAACGGCTCGCCCTGCCCGGCCACCCAGTAACGAATGGTCTGGCCGCGAAAGACAAAGCTCTGCCCACGCTTGCGCCAGGCACTCAGAGGAATCTCGGCCAGTGGCATCAGAGTTTGTATCCAGGGTCTTGTTTGTCCAGTTTGCGCAGCAGCGCCGGCCAGGCCAGCGTGCCACCCATGCCTTGGGCACTCTTGGTGACCCCGGCGATCATCGCCTTGGCGCCGGCAAGAACCTGCGGCTCGATGGCGATCAACTCGGCGCCTCCGTTCTGCGCCAGCACCTGGATGTCGCAGGCACGCTGGAAGGTGAACATCATCAGGAACGTATCAGCGATGGTACCGCCGCAGGTCAGCAGGCCATGGTTGTGCAGCATCAGGAAGTTGTTCTCTGCGAGGTCGGCCTGCAAGCGAGCCTTTTCCTCGTGGTTCAGCGCCACGCCTTCATAAGCGTGATAGGCCAGGCTGGACAGTACGAACAACGACTGTTGGCTGATGGGCAGCACGCCTTGCTTTTGGGCGGACACGGCAACACCGGCAGCGGTGTGGGTATGCAGCACGCAGACCACGTCATGCCGCACTTGGTGTACCGCACTGTGAATGGTGTAGCCCGCCGGATTGATCTCGTAGGGGCTGTCCATCCGCTTGTTGCCGGCCTGATCGACCTTGACCAGGCTCGATGCGGTGATCTCGTGAAACATCAGCCCGAACGGGTTGATGAGGAAGTCTTCGGTGCCCGGCACTTTGGCCGAGATATGGGTGAAAATCAGGTCATCCCAGCCATGCATGGCCACCAGGCGATAACAGGCTGCCAGGTCGATACGGGTCTGCCATTCGGCGGCGCTGACCTGATCTTTTACACTCTGTGTCGATTGAACGGGGGCTAGGCTCACGGCAATGACCTCGATGGTGTGGTTTTCTTATTGTTTTCTAGGCGAAGGGCTTTCGGGTGAAAGGCCAGTCTAGTCAGAGGTCACGGTTGCGGTAGTTGCATTGGCAGCCAGCTTGATGACCGAGCGAGTCAGCCATCAGGATAGTTCGATTTTGTTCAATGCGTGTCAGAGAAGCGACACCAATAAAGGTGCGGCGAACAGGTTGAGCAAACCCGTCAAGACCATGACCAGGCCCGCCACCGAACCTTCCTCACTGCCCACTTCATGGGCACGACTGACGCCCGCCCCATGCGCCCCGACACCAAACAAGGCGCCCCGAGCCAGGGCACTGCGCAACGGCAGCCACTTGAGCAGCACCCCGCCGAGCATGGCACCAAATACGCCGGTGAACATCACGAATACCGCCGTCAGTTCTGGCACGCCGCCCAGGTCATGGGCCATGGGCATGGCAAACGGCGTGGTGATCGAGCGCGGCACCAGCGACAGGGTTACCGAACTGTCCAATGCCAACGCCTTGGCCAGCCCGAACGAGGTGCCGATGGAAGCCACACTGCCCGCCAGCATCCCCAGCAACAACGCCGGCCAATGGCGCATCAGCAACTGGCGTTGTTGCCAGATCGGAATGGCAAAGGCCACGGTGACCGGGCCCAGCACCAACATCAGCCAGTGGGTGTCGGTGGAGTATTCGGCATAAGCGGTGTTCAGCGGCACAGCCACCGCCAGCAACAGCGCCGGCACCAGAATCAGCGGCGACAACAAGTAGCGCCCGGTGCGCCGGTAGATCCAGCGGCTGAACACATAGGCGGCCAACGTCAGGGCCAACCAGAACATCGGCATCAGCTCAAGCTTCATGGCGCAGTTTCCAGCGGCATACCACCTCTACGGTGAAGGCCGTTACCAGCATGACCATCAGGGTACTGAAGCCGATCACCAGCATGATCCGCCAACCGTCATGGCGCAGCAGGCCACCGTAGTCGAGCAGGCTCATCAGGGCCGGAATAAAGAACAGCAGCATTTCCGCAATCAACACGCCAGCGCCCAATTGCAGGGCCGCCGGCTTGATCAGGCCGCTGGCGAATACCAGTAACAACAGGCCCAGGCCGATCACGCCGCCGGGAATTGGCCACGCCAGCCACACCGCCAGTTGACAGCCCAGCAGGTAAATCGCCAGCAGTACCACCAGTTCAACCAGCAACCGGCCAAGGTGTTTGAAGGTGAAACTTTTCATGAGCTTTGAGTCCTCGCAAGCACTCATTTTAAAGAGTCGCCTGACATCCCCAAAGCGAATTGTTAGACTGCAAACTATTCCAAACTGGAATCATGGCAATGGAATTCAAACAGCTGCGCAGCTTTGTCGAAGTGGTTCATCGAGGTGGTTTTACCCAGGCGGGAAAAACCCTGCACATCAGCCAATCTGCCGTCAGCAAGCAGGTGGCGCAGTTGGAACAGAGCCTCGGCACGCCGCTGCTCGATCGCATAGGCTCGCAGGTACGCCTGACCGCCGCCGGCCAAGTGGTGTTGCAACGGGCCGAAGCGATGTTGCGCCTGCAAAACGAGTTGCTCAGTGAACTGGACGATTTGAATCAGATGACCCGCGGCGAATTGCGCATGGGCTTGCCGCAACTGGGCGGTGACATTCTGTTCGCCCGCCTGTTTGCCGAATACCGACGGCGCTATCCCAATGTGACCATCCAGTTGCTTGAAGGCGGCAGCCGCAACATTGAGCAGGCGATCCTCAATGGCGAACTGGAAGTAGGCGGCAGCTTGATGCCCACCAACCCGGCCTTTGCCTGGCAAGCGTTCTGCGATGAGCCGCTGGATGCTTTGTTGCCGATGGACCATCCCCTGGCGGATAACGCGCAGATCCGCCTGGAGGAATTGGCGGACACGCCGTTCCTGATGTACCAGCGCAGCTTTGTCTTGAACGACCGATTGCTGCAAGCCTGTCAGCAGGTGGGCTTTACACCGAAGGAAAGCGGACGCAGCGGCCAGGCGGATTTTCTCGCGGCGCTGGTGGCCGCCGGCCAGGGCGTGGTGTTGCTGCCCAGCGTGGTGGCCCGGGGCCTGGTGCGCCCCGGCGTGGTACGCCTGACGCTCAAGGCCCCGGAGTACCTGCGCTGGGACATCGCCTTTATCTGGCGTGAGGGCGCTTATCTGTCGAAAGCTGCCCAGGCCTGGCTGGCATTGCTGCGCGAGTACCCGATCAGCCGCGCAGTGCAGTAACCAGCTCGGCCAGCCACGGTTCGGCGTCAGTTTCCGGGGTCACACTTTCGCTGGCGTCCAAACGCAACATCGGCAGCACTTCGCGCACGCCCAACTCGCCAAACAACTCGCGCATTTGCTCGCCACCGCCGCAAAAGGTATCGCCGTAGCTGGAGTCGCCCAGGCCGATCACCGCGCCAGGCAAACCACGCCAGGCTGCCGGCAATTGGTCGCGGATGGTCGAATACAACGGCTGCAAGTTGTCCGGCAACTCGCCCATGCCGGTGGTGGAGGTAACGGCCAAAAAAGCCTCGGGGGCAAAGCCCTGGATGTCCGCCAGGGTCGCCCGAGGGTTGTGCCAGGCGTCGAAACCGGCTGCATTAAGGAGTGTTGCAGCGTGGCGGGCGACTTCTTCAGCCGTGCCGTACACCGAGCCGGAAAGGATGGCGACTTTCATCAAACTGATCCTGTAGCTGAGTAAAAGCCTGGGATATTAACAGCTGGCGCGAACGTTTCAGTGAATGCCGCCTACTATTCAATGATGGCAAGTAGACAGGCCGTTGGCGTGTCTTAAACTGCACACTCCAAAAACAAGCCATGGACCGCTCAATGATTAACGCCCAATTGATGCAAATGGTCATCAACGCCTCCAACGACGGCATCGTCATCGCCGAAAAGGAAGGCAAAGACAAACCATTGATTTATGTAAACCCCGCCTTCGAACGCTTGACCGGCTACACCCGCGAAGAAATCCTCTACCAGGACTGCCGCTTCCTGCAATCGGGCGATCGTGACCAGCCCTCACTGATAGCCATTCGCGAAGCGCTGGACACCGAAGGCGCCTGCCGGGCAATCCTGCGTAATTACCGCAAGGACGGCACGCATTTCTGGAATGAGCTGTCGTTATCAACGGTTTACAACCAAGCCGATAAACAGACTTACTTCGTCGGTGTGCAAAAAGACATCACGGCTCAAGTCAAGGCTCAGCAGCGTGTCGCGCAACTGGAAAGCCAACTGGCCGCCGTTACAGCCGAACTTTTCGCACTCAAAGCGACGAGCGGATCTAACAAAATTTAGAAAATGCGGTCATTAGAGCGATAATCGATTTTTTCACGCATTACCTTGAGCCAGATCAATGCAACGCGACGCGCTGTTGACGCAGGACGAGCTGGATTTTATCCAGACCATGCACCATAACCCGCAACTGAATGTGCGGGACGCGTCGTCGAGCCTGATGGTCAATGGCGGTGCGCAGATTCGTGATCTGCTCACCCGCCTGGCGGCCCATGAACACGTCACCATCCAGGCACAATTCGATAACCAGCAAATGACCTTTCCGCTGCAACTGGTGGAAGACGAGTTTAATGCCGTCCACCTGCGCTTGGGCGTGCCGAGCATTTTCGAAGACGGGCCGATGATTCGGCCGTGGCGGTTGCTGCTTGAGGAGCCGGTGGCCCTGGAGAACATCAAGGGCCAGCCCGGCGTGCTACTTGTTCATGAGGTGTCGTTCAAAGGGGTGCTGGTGGAAGCCCGAGGCCGGAGCAAACCGCCGAAAATCTTTTCTTTGTGGTTCAGCCCTTCGGGCTACGAGCGTATTGCCCTGCGTGGCACCTTTGAGCGAGAAAACGCCCAGGGCTTGTTCGCCTACCGCTTAAGCCAGGGGGACACGGACGAAACCGAACGCCTGCGCCAGTTCATCCTGCAGCAACACCGCCTCGCTCACCCTGAAGTTCACGCCTGATCTCAGGTATCCAGGGTACCGCCGAGAAACTGCTGCAAGCGCCGCTGCATCAAACGCCCTTCATTGCCCAGGCAGCCGATGGAAGAACCGGCCAAGTAGTGCTCAGCCAGGTCCGAGGCATCGCCAGCCAACAGCAACGGGCAATTGAGGGTCAATGCCAGCCGACTCAAACGTCGCGGCAACTCGCTGGTCGGCGAATGGTTGGAAAACACCACCAAGGCTTGCGGCCGGGTCTTTTCACAGATCAGCGTCAACTCATCAAATGGCTGGCCCATGCTTAGTACGCGAACCGCCAACTCGTCACCGCCCATCAATACACCGGCTACGAGCAACTCCAGCTCACGGCATTCACCAGCAATGACTGCCAGCAATATCCGCGGCGCTTGGGAGGCACATGCCAGCTGCAGGCGCTGCCAGGTCCGGGCACGCAAGAAACTGTCGAAAAATAGCCACTCGCTGGCCTGGCCAAAACGGCCCTGATGGCGCAACAGCTGGTGCCAGAGCGGCATCAGGATGTCCTGAAACACCACTGGCGTGGGGTAAGCGGCAAAAATCTGCCCGTACAGGCGGTCCAACTGCCGATCATCAAAAGCGCCGATGGCCTGCTGCAGTTGCAGTTGCCACTGAGTCCACTCGTGATATTCGGCGTCTTCCCGGACGTTGCGCGGTGACAGATCTGGCCCATCGCCGCGAGCGAGAATCTTGCCCACCTTACTGACCGCGACGCCGCGCTCAATCCAATCGAGAATACGATGGACGGTCTCAATATCGTCCCGGGAATACAACCGATGCCCGCTTTCGGTGCGCACCGGCTGAATCAGGCCGTAGCGTCGCTCCCACGCCCGCAGCGTGACCGGGTTGATTCCTGTCAATCTCGCTACTTCGCGAATCGGGAACAGCTCATCCCCATTGGATGTGCCGCCATGCGCAGTTTCAAGTTGAAGAGCAGTGATTACAGGCATCAGTGAACACAAACACCAGGAAAAAAGTTGGATCCCATTTAACGCCTTACACCTGTCGGTTTCAAGGTCCTGGCCCAACCGACCAATGCCGCTGGTGTATTTCGTCAATTCAGGAATAATCCTTGCTAGGTTTTTAAAACCAGAATTTTAGCGCAGCCGCTCTACCCCGCAGCTGCGTCTGGTGCGCCACCTACCCGGTACCGTGCGCCCATACATACGGAGATACACAATGTCTACCCTACCCGTTACCTTGATGGTCGCGCGCCGCGTGGCCAAAGGTCGCTATCAAGACTTGATGGCCTGGTTGCGCGAAGGCGAGCAATTGGCCACTGACTTCCCCGGTTATCTGGGCTCCGGCGTGCTTGCACCGCCTCCCGATGACGACGAATTCCAGATCATCTTCCGTTTTGCCAATGAGCAGACCCTGCATGCCTGGGAGTTCTCCGCCTCGCGCAGCGCCTGGCTCGGCCGTGGCAGCGAGTTGTTCGCCGACCCGTCGGAACATCGAGTCCGTGGCATGGACGGCTGGTTTGGCGCGATCGGCCAACGCCCCCCGCGCTGGAAGCAGGCAGTTGCCATCTGGCTGGCATTTTTCCCGGTGTCGCTACTGTTCAATTTCGGGCTTGAGCCGTTGCTCGCCGAACTGGGGCTGTTGAGTCGCGTACTGGTCAGCACCCTGGCGCTGACGCCGTTGATGGTCTACCTCTTTATTCCGCTGTCGACTCATCTGCTGGCCAGTTGGTTACATCCTGCGCCATTGCGGGTAAAACCCACTGAAGCAGCGGTTTGAGCTAGTCCGCAACTGGCCGGTCGCTGGTATAGTTTTAGCCTCCCAGCGACCCGAGCCTCCCATGACCTCATCTCCCGCCCCGATCCTGATCACCGGTGCCGGCCAGCGTGTCGGCCTGCATTGCGCTTTACGCCTGCTGGACGAGGGGCAGCCGGTGATTTTCAGCTATCGCAGCGAACGTCCCGGCGTACAGACTCTGCGCGATCGCGGCGCGATTGCCTTGTTTGCCGACTTCTCCTGCGAGGCCGGCATCCTTGCCTTCATCGATGAACTGAACGCTCATACCAGCAGCCTGCGCGCGATCATTCATAATGCCTCGGCCTGGGAAGCGGAAACGCCGGGCGATGAAAGCCGGGCCTTTGCTGACATGTTCAGCGTGCACATGCTTGCGCCGTACCTGATCAACCTTCATTGTGCGCACTTGCTGCAACGTTCCATACCGGCCGATATCCTGCACATCAGCGACGACGTGACCCGCAAGGGCAGCCGCCAGCACATCGCCTATTGCGCCACCAAGGCCGGGCTCGACAGCCTGACCTTATCCTTTGCCGCCAAATACGCGCCGCAGATCAAGGTCAACGGCATCGCGCCGGCAATGGTGATGTTCAACGAAGACGACGACGCGGCCTACCGCGCCAAGGTCCTAGGCAAGTCGGTACTGGGCATCGAGCCCGGTCCCGAAGTGATTTACCAGAGCGTGCGTTACCTGCTGGATAACCCTTATATCACCGGAACGACCCTGACCGTCAACGGCGGGCGACACATCAAATAAGCCGTTTGCGAGGATGCTGTATGACTTTATCCCTGCCTCAGCACTACCGTGAGATTCTCAAGGGCCTGGGTGAAGACCCGGAACGCGAAGGCTTGCTCGACACGCCAAAACGCGCGGCCAAGGCCATGCAGTACCTGTGTCATGGCTACACCCAGAGCATTGATGAGATCGTCAACGGCGCGTTGTTCGCTTCCGACAGTGACGAAATGGTGATCGTCGCCAATATCGAGTTGTATTCCCTGTGCGAGCATCACCTGCTGCCCTTTATCGGCAAGGCCCATGTGGCCTATATTCCGACGGGCAAGGTGCTGGGGCTGTCGAAGATTGCGCGCCTCGTGGACATGTTCGCCCGACGCCTGCAGATTCAGGAAAACCTCACACGGGAAATCGCCGACGCTATCCAGGACGTTACCCAGGCCGCTGGCGTGGCGGTGGTGATCGAAGCCCAGCACATGTGCATGATGATGCGCGGCGTGGAAAAACAGAATTCAACCATGAACACCTCGGTGATGCTCGGCGCCTTCCGCGAGTCGAACACCACCCGCATGGAGTTCCTGCAACTGATTGGACGGAGCAAGTAGCAATGCCACAACTTCAGCCAGGCATGGCGCGCATCCGGGTCAAGGACCTGTGCCTGCGTACCTTTATCGGGATCAACGAGGATGAAATCCTCAACAAGCAGGATGTGTTGATCAACCTGACCATCCTGTATGCCGCCCAGAAAGCCGTACGCGACAACGATATCGACCACGCGTTGAACTACCGCACCATCACCAAGGCCATCATTGCCCACGTGGAGGGTAATCGCTTTGCCCTGCTGGAGCGCCTGACCCAGGAACTGCTGGACCTGGTGATGAGCAACGAGTCGGTGCTGTATGCCGAAGTCGAAGTCGACAAGCCCCATGCGTTGCGTTTTGCCGAGTCGGTGTCGATCACCCTCGCGGCGAGTCGCTAACCCCTTACATTCGCAGTGAGCATTATGAACGATCAACAACGCCTTGAACTCGAAGCCGCCGCCTTTCGCCGACTGGTCGCACACCTGGACAGCCGCAAGGATGTACAGAACATCGACCTGATGAACCTCGCCGGGTTCTGTCGCAACTGCCTGTCCAAGTGGTACAAGGCCGAGGCCGATGAGCGCCAGATCGAGGTCAGCCTCGATGACGCCCGTGAAGTGGTGTACGGCATGCCGTACGCCGAATGGAAAGCCCAATACCAGCAAGAAGCCAGCGCCGAACAGCACGCGGCGTTCGCCAAGGGAAAAACCCATGATTAGGCGCTTTGAATCGCCGCTGGTTTCATAGACTGCCCGAAGGGCCGCAATGGGTCGTTTTGAGCCGGGCGCGACAGGCAGAAACGACCCAAAGCCGTCCTTTACTAAAGGCCGCTACCGGCCAGAAACTATCCGATATTGAAGACTGGCGGGGATTGATGCATGTCCTCGCCGGCGTTAGTCTCAGATGGTCAACAGCCTGACCTCTATTTCTGGTGAGTATTAGAAATGGGGGGATTACCCAGCCTCCCCCGCGATCAGTTCCAAGCTATTTCTGTCCTTTCCTTGCTTGTGATCAAACAAATGTACGTCTGGTCAGGTCGCGCTTTAGGAGCCGTTGTAAGGGCCGCCCATTGACGCTCCCCAAGGAATACCACTCCCGCCCGTTACTGAGCCAGGTCCACGCGTACCGTTTGCTAAAGAATTGGCTACAGCGCCACCTACAACTATACCGACTCCTCCTCCGACTGGTCCAAAATAACTGCCAATAGTCCCCCCGATCGCTCCGCCAATAGTCTCGGGCGAGACATTCAATCCCGAATCTGCACCCGAAATAATTAGTAGTTCTTTGTCTGTTAATTTTCTCATCTTCTTCCCTTAGTTTATATCAGTCAAGTTTGATTATTTGATGCTGGCTTGAGCTTACCGGTTACTATGATTTCTGAAGCCAAATAAACGAAGTGATATAGTAATAGCTACAGCCATCAATATGTATTTGATAAATTTATTAATTTCCAAATATTCAGATGCTGTTCCCACTGCGATACCAATTAAAATTGTAGCTAAAAACACAAAAAAACCTTTCAAGACAATCACTCTCCTTGTTAATGGTATGCTTTCGCACTATTGTGGCTTGCATGTGGCTGTGACGTCAATACTGATAAAGGCGTTTGGCCTGCTACATCGATTAAACAATCCTCTTTCGGCCCTTATCATTGATACTTGTAAGCGGTGCAGCACTTATTCTGATTTAAAAGTCTCTACGCCTTAGTACACAGGGGGCAAGCTCAGCGCGGGAAATATTTATTTAGCTGATCGAAGACCTCTTGCCCTTACTATGAGGAAAATACAGCAATGATCTACACATATCCGCTGTCATCCCATCTTGCTTGATGAAGCAAAGCGCTAGTGCCCGATAACAAAAAGTGCTCGACATAATCAAAGTGTGCGCTCCTGTGACACTACCTATAGAAGTAGCAGTGTGGCAAAAAAGAACAAATCTTCTAGCGATCAACGGCTGGAATAATGCGACGTAGCTCACGGCTGATCGAGGACGGGCTACGCCCCAACATCCGGGCTTTTTCGCGCGGGCTGAGTTTCTTATAATGCCCGACTTGAATGGTCGCGCGTACTTCAATGCTGAGTTTTGTATAGAACATGGCGGAGCCTCACCGGAGGGTGAGATATTGCACTCAGTTTTCGCGGTCGCCCCCTATTAGCGCTGAAACTTAAAAATTAAAGACAGGTATTTAGTACTGAGAAGCCTTGTAGCTTAATCCGTTTTCCTTGCAAAGAATTTCAACCTCCTTTAGTAGCTTCGCCTTTTTTTCTTCGGGAAAATAAAACGGGAAGTGTATTATTTGCAATAAATTTTTTTCGACTATCGTCAATTCAATCTTGAGGCGTGTTTGATTTTTTGTATTGATGGTTACGCAATCGCGATGAAATTTTACTTCCTTTCTCCCTTTCTTAAAGTGCAAAAAATCCCCTTCAAACCATAAGGTACTGCGACTATAGCAATAGATAAAAATAAAAAAAACAGACCAAAGCAGAATCGAAAACAATACTATTTTTAGAGGCTGGTCAGATACACTTAAAATACTGAAAAGTAACGCACCACCGAATATATAGACTGGGAAATTAAAGTTTGTGAACTGTATTGTTTTGCTCATATTTTAGCACCTTGGTTATGGCCGTCGGATACGAGGGTAAACGTTGATATTTATAGACATGGGTAATCCCCCCATTTTTAGTACTCATCAGAAGTAGAGGTCAGGCCACCAGGGCCAACTTTTGTTTGGGGGTGATGCCACCGAGGGCCATATTCGGGCGCTCGTGATTGTATGTCCAGATCCAGTTCGTGCCGTAGTCCTGAACTTCAGCTATCGACTCAAACAAGTAATGGCCAAGCCAGTCGTAGCGTACCGTGCGGTTATAGCGTTCGACGTAGGCGTTTTGCTGCGGATTGCCCGGCTGAATATATTCCAAACGGATGCCTCGTTTTTCAGCCCAGCCAGTGAGTTTGGCGCTGATAAATTCGGGGCCATTATCACTGCGGAGTGCCTGCGGTTTCCCACGCCATTCAATAACCTGATCCAATGCCCGCACTACGCGCTCAGCCGGGAGCGACAAATCAATTTCCATACTCAGGGCTTCCCGGTTGAAGTCGTCAATCAGATTGAAAACCCGAAAGCTGCGTCCGTCCGCTAATTGATCGTGCATGAAGTCCATCGACCAGCACTGGTTAGTTGCCTCAGGAACGGCCAGCGGCTTAGGCTTCTCGCGCACGATGCGCTTGCGTGGTTTGATGCGCAAATTCAGCTCCAATTCGCGGTAAATCCGATACACCCGCTTGTGGTTCCAGCGATAGCCCTTCACGTTGCGCAGATACAGGAAGCACAAGCCAAATCCCCAGTTACGCTGGTTGTACGTGAGCTGGATCAGTTTATCGGAGATCTCCGCATTTTCAGGCGCCAAACGCGGCTGATAGCGATAGCACGTGAGGCTAACCTTGAAAGCTAGGCACGCCAACTTGATGCTGCACCGACCTGCACGAACCACTTCCTGCGCCATCTCTCGTCGCCGCGATGGCTTCACCACTTTTTTGCCATGGCTTCCTGGATAATTTCGGCTTTAAGACGTTCTTCGGCGTACATTTTTTTAAGTCGTCGGTTTTCGTCCTCCAACTCGCGCAGCCGAGTCAGCAACGATGCGTCCATACCGCCGAACTTGGTACGCCACTTGTAGAACGTAGCCGAACTGATGCCGTGCTCGCGGCACAGCTCTGGCGCAGGGGTTCCAGCCTCAGCTTGCTTGAGGATAGCCATGATTTGACTGTCTGAAAAACGTGATGTCTTCACGCAAAATTTCCTTGATCCGGTCAGGAGAAAATTCTACTTCTGATGAGTACTTTTTTCAGGGGGGATTAACCGGTAAAGCGTGCTTTTTTTTGCTCTAATGTCAGCCTGAATTCACGTAAACACGTGAGCCTCTATAGCCAGCCTGTCGAAGGAGGTTAGCCCTTAGCTTCCACTTAGAGGTCCTAGCGACCCCATCGGAGGAATACCCATAATAGGAATTCCAGGGCCTGGTTTTACGTTCGAAAGCCCCTCCATAAATCCTCCAATTTTATGCCCCGCAAATCCGCCAATAACAGCTCCACCATTACCGGCCAGTTTATTACCGATGGCACCACCAATTAGTGCTCCTAATGTCTCTCCATCTCCCCCTCCACTTATAAGTAAAATTTCATTATCCGTAAGTCTTCGCATAACTACCTCTAATAGATTAAAGCACTATTTTTTTTCTTTAATAGCAGAGTACCTTCTGACAATTTTAAATGTTTGGCTTGTTACAATCACAGTTAAAATCATCAGCCCGCTTTGCACATTATTGTTAACATCCATATTTTTTGCAATGATTGCTACGATGATTCCAAGAATAATCGAACAAACAAACTCGGAAAAACTTCCCACTCGTCAACCACCTTTATATTTCTGGAATCGTAGTAAATTCAGATTTAACGCTACACAAGCACTGAAGATTATTAGAATGAAATCCCTTTGCCAAGGCTGATTTTCATCTTTTTTTTCTGCTCAATTTTAAGCTGTTTGGATAGCTGATTTTCTTCTTGAAATCCCTTTGCCAGTTGCATAACCGCTGTCTTCTGGTCCTTGGATAACCCTCTGATTGACCCCAGAAGCTCGTTTACCGCTTTTTGATCCTTCGACAGCGCTTCTATCAGGTCTTTCGGCTTGCGGCGCTCCGGCTCACTCACTGAGGCTTTAGGGAAGGTCTGAAGTACCCACCGATTTTTGATGCCCTCGCTGCCTGAGGTTCAAAAAATTCAAGCGGGTCGAAAAATCAGACCTTTTTTGCTCTTAACTCATGATTATTTCCAATAACCGTGCCTTTTCAGGGCCATTGGCCCACATTACGGGCGCACCTCGCCCATACCCATCAACCGTTTTCGCACCATCCACAGGTTCGACAAGGCAAACAATATCGCCTGCTGCGCGATGTTTTTTGCCAGACCACGGAAACGCACTTTCGTATAGCCAAACTGACGTTTGATCACGCGAAACGGATGCTCAACCTTGGCCTGCACCTGCGCTTTCGCATACTCAATCTTGCGTCGCATGCGCCCGATCAGACTCTTTATTGCGTGCTTTTCATAGCTGCTTGGTCGGGCGGCAATCGACCAGATCATCTTGCGATCCTGATGCTCGGGACGTTTGTCCACGTCGGTGTAACCGGCGTCACCACACACGTAAGTTTCCTCGCCGTGCAGCAACTGATCGACCTGCGTCACGTCCGCCACATTCGCCGCCGTGCCCACCAGGCTATGCACCAGGCCGGATTCGGCGTCGACGCCTATGTGCGCTTTCATTCCAAAATAATAATGGTTTCCTTTCCTGGTCTGATGCATTTCGGGATCGCGTTTACTGTCCTTGTTCTTGGTCGAACTCGGCGCGTGAATGATCGTCGCTTCGACCACCGTGCCGTGACGCAACAGCAGGCCACGGTCGCCCAGATAGCCATTGATGACCTGCAAGATCCCGCCTGCCAACTCATGTTTTTCCAACAAGCGGCGGAAGTTGAGGATCGTGGTTTTATCGGGAATCCGATCCAGATTCAAGCCCGCGAACTGGCGCAGAATCGTCGTTTCATACAGTGATTCTTCCATCGCCGGATCGCTGTAGCCGAACCAGTTCTGCATCAAATGAACGCGCAACATGGCCATCAACGGATACGCCGGACGACCGCCTTCACCCTTTGGACAATACGTCTCGACCAAGGCAATCAGACCCTTCCAGGGCACGACCTGATCCATCTCGATCAGGAAGCGCTCGCGGCGGGTCTGCTTACGTTTGCCAGCATACTCAGCATCGGCGAAGGACATCTGTTTCATCGGGGCTCAACCGTCGTGTTCGTGTTAGGCGGGTATTTCACCAGAGATGGAAGTCTTTTTCAGAGTTTCCCTAGATAGCCTCTGCTTTTGCAAGAGACGCAACAATCAACTTGAGAAAAGTCATATTCTTCAGTTAAATTGTATTTTCATATAGGGATGAAGGTCACTTGCAAGATGAAGCTTGTGCATCATAAAAACCTTGAGAGTTTATTGTGAACTTAAAAAGCCCCACCGAAAAGAAAATATAATAACCATTCCCGGCTCAGGATAAAACCCCTACAAGTGTAGGGGGGGCGGAGACAATTTCATTGACTAGAAAACCACCTATACTACTAAAATAGTATCGCATATTAATTACTTAATGCTAGCTGCTGTCGAAAAGATCAGTATTGGTGTGTTAATTTGCAAATAATGTAGCGAGCTGCTGAGCTTGCGATTAACATCAGAAATTTCAAGTATTAGAGGCATACTGTGATGGCTGGAGGGGAAAAAAGGAAACCCAGAATTTGGTTTTTTAAAGGACTACTTGACGTTATCTCGCTTTACTGGAAGAGCGATGAAAAATTATTTGCGTGGACAGGAACACTATTACTGATAATACTTTCGCTTTCAGGAGTAGCGACAGCGCTTATAACTAACGAGTGGTTCAAATATTTCTATGACTCCTTGCAAGCCTTGGATGTGGGGAGGTTCTATTTTTTGACATTCATATTCCTAGGGATGATGGTAATCTCAGTACTTAGATCAGTAATAGCATCTTATTTTGTTGACGCTTTCGCTATACGCTGGAGGAAATGGCTGACGGGGTACTATCTCACCGCATGGGACTCTAAAGTCCTGGACAACAAAATAAAAATGCGAGATATAGATAATCCAGATCAACGAATTGCAGAGGATATTAATAAATTTACTTATGACACTTTAGATCTGGGCTTTTGGATGATCTACACCATAACAAGCGCAATTTCCTTCAGCGTGGTTTTGATCAGTGTTTCCGGTAGCCTGAACGTCTTAGGAGTGACTGTTCCATACTATATGTTTTGGCTAGCAGTGCTGTACGCCATATTTGGCACTTATGCAAGCCAAAAAATAGGATTTCGCCTGGTAGGTCTCAGTGGTAATCAACAGAGAATGGAAGGTGATTTACGATATGCACTTGTAAAGTTTAGAGATGAGAGTGCACTGAATAGTGCGCAACAGCTACATCCATCCAAGAAAGTCGATATAGATAAAAAACTTGACATAAGTTTGGGCAATATGTGGAAGACCATTAAAATCAAGGCACAGCTTTCATTGCTGACGGAAAGTTATAGTCAGCTATCGCTAATCTTCAGCAGCCTACTTGCTGCGCCTCGGTTCTTTTCAGGAAAAATAACTTTTGGCGAGCTAATGCAAATAAACTCAGCATTTGGTAATCTGCAAGAAAACCTAAGCTGGTTTATCAACATTTACCCCCGACTGGCTGACTGGAAAGCAACAGGAGAGCGTCTTATAAGTTTACATATGGCACTTGCCACCTCATCAGTGCAGACCGAAAAAAAAGACATAAGTCATGTAATACAGACAATAAGTGCTCATGAGCCTGAAATAACTCAACTACTTCAACGTCCAAAAACCTAAGCGCCCTAAGCCGGCAGCCAGTTTTAAGCGAGCGATCTGCCAATTATTCAAAACTTGAATATGTTGCTCCTCCGCAGAAGCATACGCAGATAAGGCATTCAAAAGCTCAATCATGCTTCCAACTCCAGATCGATATCGCCCTTGGACAACCTCCAGAGCCTCACGGGACTGCTCGACCAACTCAGTAGTTCGTTGCAGGCTCAATGTCTCAAGATTAATACTTTGATAACTGCTCCAAACATCCATAGCTACTTGTTGTTCGGCTTGGAATAACTCAGCTTCACTGACTTCTACTTGGGCCAACGCGTTGCGTATTTTATATCTACGCTCAAAACCCTCAAAAATTGGGATGCTAAGTTGTACACCGATGCTTTTTTCATAGTTGCGAACTCCTCCACTAAGAGAGGACGACTGTGCAGCATGAAGGTTAGAAAAGCCTCCTATGAGAGAAATGTTTGCTTTTCCTTCTGCACGCGACTCTACTACGGCAAATTTAGCCGCTTGCAGTCGGGCGCGAACGGCTAACAATGCCGGATTCTCTAGCATTGCTTGGTTTATCAGCGCGTCGGTCGCCCTGATAAAACTCGTATTAGCAACCGGTCGAAGGTCTCCACTCAATGTCAGTTCAGTGTCTGCTGGTAGCCCCATTTTTAGAGCCATGATTCCAATTGCATTGCGAAGCTCCCCGGCATATCGTATTTTCTTTAAATGAGCTTGTGAAAAAGCGGTCTTAGCCTGTAACTGATCAGAAAGCGCAGCGGCCCCGGCTTTATATTTCGCATCTGCCGCCTTCAAATTTTCCGATGCCATTTTTGCTACTTGAGCAGATGAGGTAAAATTGCGCTTCGCAACAAGTGCATTATAGTAAATTTGAGCCGCCATGACGAAACTGCTCTGCAGAATGACATCATGAGTAGAGTTGGCTGCCAAAAGTAACTGTTGAGCATTATCTAGTGCGGCTTTCCTGCGGCCGAAGTCATAGACAACCCAGCTCAAATTTAAACTACTAGACAAGCGCCTGAAGTCACCTTCTGTTGTTAAATTTTCGTGCTCGACGTAAACAGATTTACTAGAGCCATATGCACTTTTGACGCTGCCATCTAGCCGAGGGAGATAGGCTGATTTTTTCATACCTACCTGCGCAGCCTGAATCTTAGCGTTAGCCCATGCTAGGCGGGTAGTAGGCTCATTACATAAAATTCGCTCAATGGCGTCCTCCAGCGATAGAGGTCCTTTCTGTCCCCTAAATAGACAAGCCATATCGCTCGCTGCACCTGAAATGGGCAGGGTTACGAACACCTGCTCGACGGCAGCTGCGGTTGCCGTAAACGACAGGTTAAGGGCACATAGCACTACCGTGTGCCTGTACCAGGCGTTCACAACGATATCCTCTTGGTATTAGTCAAGGATGAAGAAGTAGGACCTTCTACCAGCGGACCGTAACGATCATCATATGGGACGATCCCGTTTTCAATTACTATAGCTCTGTCGGCCGAGGCCACTGTTTCTGGACGGTGAGCTATAATAATTCTTGTGATATTTAGTGATTTTATTGAACTATTCACCAGTGCCTCACACGAGGTATCTAGGTGGCTGGTCGCTTCATCTAGAAACAGTATCCGAGGTTTTTTATAGAGCGCTCTAGCCAATAAGATACGTTGTTTCTGACCGCCAGAAAGCACCGTCCCCATGTCTCCGACCAACGTGTTGTACCCCATGGGCATAGCTAGGATGTCATAGTGAATAGCCGCCATTTGCGCACATTTAATAGTCCATGACATATCAACATTAGATTCAAAAAAAGAGATATTTTCAGCCAGAGATCCTGCGAACAATACATCATCCTGCATAACAGTACCAACCACCGATCGGTATTCTTCAATACCTATTTTGTCAAGCTCGATACCGGCAACAAGTATTTGTCCTCCGGTCGGCTGGAGTATCCCTAACATTAGATTCATTAGCGTGCTCTTTCCGCAGCCTGAGGCACCAGTGATGGCAACTGACTCGCCTTCTTGAATCTTTAGGTTGATACCGTTCAATACCAAAGGCTCGTGCTCCGAATAGCCGAATTTCAAGTTTCTAATTTCCAAACTTGCACTACGATCGCACAATAATACAGTATCGCCTTTCAAATGGTTGTCGTCGGGCTCATGTGTGACGATGTCCGCTAATCGTTCACCTTGTAGTTGGAGCATATGTAAATCAAACAAATGATCTATCAAGCTAGCAACTCGACTAACAAACTGCGTCTTGTAAGCCGTGAACGCCATCAACACGCCTATACTAAATTGGCCATTCATCACAAGATTAGCGCCCAGCCAAAGGGCCACTAGATTTTCAACTCCAAAGAGTAAACCATTGAGTTGCATATACAACAGTTGCAGCTTTTGTGTACGCAGTCCTGCATTGATCTGCTCTACCAACAGCCCTAACCAAGCAGCACGCCTCTCATGCTGACGTTGAAAAAGTTTGAGAGGCCTTACTCCTCTTATGGTCTCTAGAAAATGGGACTCTTGTCGTGCCGAGTGAACAATTTGCTCTGCCGTTGCATTGCGCAACGGTCTATACCAGACCCATCGGCCCAGTGCGTACAGTGCCATAGCCACCAGAGTAATGGTTGCCAGAGTAGGACTGTATACACACATCAGTGTAAGCGTTGCAATACTCATGAGTCCGTCAAGCACTGTAGAAAAAAAGGAAGCGGTAAGAGTGTGCTGTATATTATCGACTGCTCCAAAACGCGAGACTACATCACCCAAATGCCTTTTTTCAAAATATTGAATAGGTAACCGCAAAAGATGACTGAAGACGTTGGCTCGCCATTGCACATTCAACAACGTGCTCATGTGCATCATTACCCAAGAACGAACACAACTCACGGCTTGCTGCATCAGCAGCAGCAAACCAAAGCCTATCACCAGCGTTGATAACAGATCACGATCCTCACTCACTAGAACGTTATCAATCGTCCATTGAAGAAAAAAAGGACTGACAAGTGTGAACACTTCTAATGCTAGCGCGAGAAGCAGAATTTGCGTCAATGACCGATAGAGACCGGTAACTGTACCAAGCATACTAAGTAGCTTTATCCGCGGCTTGACTTCTTGTTTCTCAAATCCAGTTTCAGGCCATAGTTCCAAGGCGACGCCTGTAAATGACTTGCTCGCTTCGGCTAAACTCAAGCGTCGCACACCTTGCGATGGATCATGAATCGTCACGGTACCGCCATCTACAGACTTCAGGACCACAAAATGATTGAAATCCCAATGCAGCACGCAAGGCAATTTCAGGTTAGTGAGGTCCTCTATTTCTAGGCGAATTGCACGGCTCCCTAATTTGAGAAGGTCTGCTGTTTTAATAATTTGATTAAGGTTCACGCCTTTTAGGGAAATGTTAAATCGACGCCGCAATTCATACAAATCAGCACTATAGCCGTGGAAACCGAGAACCATTGCTAAACAGGCTAAACCACACTCTGTTGCTTCTGTTTGCAATAGTATCGGTAGGCGACGCCCAAGGCGCAGCTTCAAAGCGTCAAGATTAACCATATAATTCTCCCTAGAGTTTGCCAGTCAAGCTGTAGAGAGGCTCGAGCACCCATTCATATAAGTGACGTGTTTCCTGCAATATGTCAGCTTCCAGCAGCATGCCGCCTTGCAGTTCTCTTGCTTCTCCATAGGCGAGAACCTCTTGTTTATCAAGCTCCACTCTTATGCGATAGATTTGCTCTCTATCAAAATCAATTTTAGGTATAACACCGACTGCTGCTGCCAATTCGCCAGCAGATAGTGTCGTTTTGGAAATAGTTTTAACGATTCCTTTATGCTGCCCAAATTTCTGATAGGGATAAGAACTGTAACGTACGCGTACAGTGTCACCTGCTTTGATAAAACCTATTGTTTTACTGCGTGCATAAAGCTCTGCTTGCAGGCGGGAGTCACGAGGTACGATACTTAAAAGCGGTCGAGAACCGTCGATTGCTTGGCCGACCTCGCCTAGTACCGCTGTGGCAATGCCATCTATTGGGGCGTGAATAATTAGCAGTCGCTTAGCTTCACTTTCAACCAACTCTTGGTCAACGCTTGATAAAACTCGGGAAATACTTGCCAATTGGTTGGCATGTAGAGCAGATAATGCTGAGAGCTCATTATAGCGTTCGGCGAACTGTTGTTGTACGGCAGTGCCCTCGCGCGACAAGCTTTGGAGCGTTTGTTGCTGCCCTATCAGTTCAGCTTGACGCTGCTGTAATTGGTCCATAGAGATGTAACCTTTCTCCATCAATCCCTGGTAACGACTTGATGCGTTTTTGGCTAAAGATACAAGCTGCTTTTGGCTGGAGGTTTGCTCTGATAGAGTAGAAAGCTCCTGCCTCAAGCTTGTCAGTTTACTCTCTAAACTATTACGTCCCTCTCTTTGAACTTGTTTTATCTTTTCAAGCTCCTCTTGTAATGATTCATGTCTTTGTTTCAAACGATCACTAATGGCTGCTTGTACCGGATCAGAGTTTCCGCTGTACCGTTCACTATCAATTTTGAACAGCGGCATTCCTTTATTGACGAGCTGATCTTCTTGGACAAACTTTTCCAGGATCACTCCATATTGCGGACTGTGTACTTTTATTTGCCCAGCGGTATGAATCAATTGGCCAGTTACCGTGCTTCTCTTAGTGTAATTTCCGAAAACAAAAAACATCACCACCAAGAGCGCAATCACTGACGAAAAAAAGGTTAGAAATGCAAATGAAACCGGTCGAATCAGTACAATTTCTCCCAGCCATTGCACTTGTTTCGATTCTAGAGCCTGACGTCTGAAAAGAGGAGTTTCCTTAGTCATAGTAAAAAATCCTTGCTGAAGGCGGCAGATCTGTCTAAATATAAAATTTTTAAAGGATGGTGCT
The DNA here is from genome assembly GCF_040310325.1 of Pseudomonas sp. HY7a-MNA-CIBAN-0227. Lineage (NCBI taxonomy): Bacteria > Pseudomonadati > Pseudomonadota > Gammaproteobacteria > Pseudomonadales > Pseudomonadaceae > Pseudomonas > Pseudomonas sp. HY7a-MNA-CIBAN-0227. Next base: position 49,371 of record NZ_JBEOPT010000019.1, read on the forward strand.
GAAGCACTCACTATTTTTTGATGCCCACGCAGCTTGAGGCTCGAATACCCTAAGTCGATCGAAAACAACCTTTTTCTGCCTTTAATTCACCGCTCTTTCCTCTGATCATGCTGTTTCAGGGCGATCAGCCCGCATTACAAGCGCACCTCTCCTGCACTCAACAACCGCTTTCACACCATCCACAGATTCGACAAGGCGAACAACGTTGTCTGCTGAGCGATACCGCCAGATCACAAACACGTACTTTCGTATAACCAAACTGATGCTTGTTCACTCGAAAAGGATGTTCAACCTTGGCCCTAACTTGCGCCTGACGTATTTGATCTTGCGCCGCATGCGCCCGATCAAACTTTTTTACCGTATTGTTTATAGCTACTGGGCCGGAAGGCAACCAACCAGATCATTGTGCGGCCCCGATGCTCCGGACGCCTGTCCACGCCGGTAGAACCCACATCGTCGCAGACGTAAATCTCCTCCCAGCGCAGCAACTATTCGACCTGCCACGCCCGCCACATTCGCTGCCGAGCCCACCAAGCTATGCACCAGGCCGGATTCGGCATCAACTCCGATGTGAACTTCCCCCCAAGACATACATATTTCCTTTCTTCATCTGATGCATCTCGGGATCGCATTTGCCGTCCTTGTTCTTGGTCGAACTCGGCGTATGAATGATCGTCGTATCGACTACCGTACCTTGGCGCAACAGCAGGACATGGTCGCCCAGATAACTGTTGATGACCCGTAAAATCCTACCGACCAGTTCATGCTTTTCCAACAGCCGCCGGAAGTTAAGGCTCGTCGCTTCATCGGGAATCCGATCCAGATACAGCCCGGAAAACTGGCGCAAAATCGTGGCCTCGTAGAGGGCTTCTTCCATCACCGGATCGCTGTAGCCGAACCAGTTCTGCATCAGATGATGCCGCAACATGGCCAGCAACGGATACGCCGGACGACCATCTTCGCCCTTCGGATAATGCGGTTCAATCAAGGCAATCAAACCCTTCCAGCGTACGACCTGATCCATCTCGATCAGGAAGCGCTGCAGCGGGTCTGCTTACGTTTGCCGGAATACTCGGCATCGACGAAGGACATCTGTTTCATCGGGCTCAACCGTTCGACTCGTGTGAGGCCAGTATTCCACCAAGCTTGGAAGTTTTTTCAGAGTCTCCCTAAATTTCCCCTGCTCTAGTTCGTTACTCAATTTTAGATTGATGCCAGTTGGCTATCTCATAGCTTGAACGTGTCAAAAAATTTCAACTTTGGACAATTAGAAAATGGAGCAAGTTTTGCGTATCACTGAGAAGGAGCGTTCAGTAGCTTTGTTGCTAGCACAAGGGCTAACAAACAAGCAAATTGGAAAAGCGATGGGCATCAGTGATCATACTGTACGCGATCATCTTTCCTCTCTATACCGAAAGCATGGTGTTAGTAATAGGGTTTCACTCGTTGCGAAGGGCATAACAAATATATAATGCATTCTAGTTTTCAGCTAGCACACTGCATATGGTAGCACTTCTGCGGCGCCTGGCCCTCCCCTACATTTGTAGGGGAAGGTGACTGCAAGGAAACTGTCCATAATTTTTCCTAGTATGCCCGCCAAAAGCAGCATTTAAATCCTACCGTATGGTCGCATGAATAAGGTCATGGGTTATCATGAAAAGTAAAAGTCTGGCAGATTTACCTGAAGTTTTCCTTCCGTTTGAAACGATAAAAATTGAAGGCTCGTCAGTAATTTTTTTCAATGAGGATTTTAACAGCTTAATAACTGAGGCTGACTTACTCCACAATTATAGCTATGTAGTTACTTGTATATCACTGGATAATATCTCGAGTCGAGATAGAAAGCTGTTTTTTGCCGAACGTTATGGCGGAGATGGAATACTAACTAACGGCGGCGGTGGACGATGTGGCTTTGATGGCAAGTTTCAAGTAAAAGGGATCGGACCAAATAAGCTAGTTGGCAAGGGTGTGGAGGAGTCCCACGCAAATGGGTTTCTCAGTCTAAACCTAGCAATATATGAGGCCGTTTGGTCTGAAATCATTCACTTCTCTCTTCCCTATGGTGCTGTGAGGGCTGTTGCCATTCTGGATACTGATACCGACTTCATTGAGCAACAAGAAACCAAGCCTCGCAGTCTTTTGATTAGAGAACCCTCTGTCAGACCTGCTCATTTTATTCGAGCAACCTTTTTCAAAGAGGATCACCATCTCAAATTGAGCGAGGATGCAAGGCGGGTGGCATCGGCGATATCACGACTAGATGAGTTCCTACCAAAAACCTCTAGAAACGGGGCCGTTTGCTTTCAAGGTGATCCTTTAGAGGACGGTCTCGTAGAGCTGGCCAAACGTTTTGCATCGCAATTCGCAGCAGCTAGGGCCAAAGGCATCGCCCATTCTAACGTTAGTGCATCCAATGTGGCGATGAACGGTGCGTGGCTAGACTTGAGTAGGACAATGATGTTCACTCTATTGATTGCTGACGACTTGGCAGATATAAAAAAATTCAATCAAGAGTACGTTAATGCGATAGAAAGCATTCGATCCATTTGCTTTTTTCTAGGAAAATATTTGCTTGTTGACAAACAGCGAATAGACCAACTCTTTCTAAAAGTTGTAGAAGAGTTCGCGAAAACCTATGAGCGCCAGCTCCATTTTTATAATGCAATTCAAGCTGGCTTCCCTAGGTTTCTACTAACGGAACTAATCGAAAGCTCGGCTTTTAAAGAATTCTCTATAGACTTGCAGAAAACTCTTGAGTTAGATGAGTTCTCAATTCAATATTTGGCCAAGAGGCTAGGCTGGGATGGTTATGAGCATTGGAGAGGGCGCTTATATTTGGCGCTACATAAAAACATAGCGTGTCATTTTGCGATGGGCGACTTTGAGAAATTAGGTGTAGCTACTGACCTAGCTAAAAAACTGACTAGTTCATTTAACAACCTAACCAGTCTCGTCATGACTAAGGGAGAAAGCAAAGGATTTAGCAGAAAAAACATAGGTCTGTATCTCATAATTAACGCTACGCGCCTTAACCGTACGCATAGCCTACTAATGCATCTTGAGACGGCAATAAATGAAGCCGTTATAGTGGGGAAAATTGGTGAAAAACCTAATAATCACCAAGCCCTAATTGAAGAAGCTGTAATGGTCGCCACCCTAACCTTGGATGACGGTGATGCCACAAATATTGCATTTTGGCTCAGTACTTCAATCCGTATATGGTTCAGCGCCACAAGTGGTCTTTTTTTTATTGACGGCGTTACTTGCCAAACAGTTTCATTTGAGGAGCTTATCGAGATGAGAGATAGTAATTCTGAAATCAATAGCGCACTATCGTTCTACGGGAAAATACTGGAGGCGGTGTTGTGATAAAGGGTTACGATTTATCGACCAAGAACTTAAATGTGAACTTTGAACGTAGCGCTAGTGTTTTAGGATCTGTGTGCTCAATTATTTTTAATTGCAAAAAATATAGTTTGCTTCATGCCATTGTACTCAAGCATTGGATTGTTCCAGCAATTGAGCATGATCAAATTAGAGTTTACTTTGATAAGTTTTCAAATCCTGTAGGCTATATAACGTGGGCTCACTTGGCTCGGGACACTGAGTTACGTCTGCTCAACGACCTTGACTTTTCTCTTCATTTATCGGAGTGGAACGAGGGCGGCAGGACCTGGATTTTAGACTTCTGTTTTCCGACTGGGATGGCGAAGTTCTCCATAGCACAACTTAAAAAAGATCTTACAGGTCAGGGTATAAAGCAAGTTTTTTGGGTTCGCAGAGACGCTGACTACTCAGTTAGAAAAGTCTCTAGTAGCCCTGCCGCCGCCACCTCTATCCTTCTACCGTTACCCGGACATTTATAGACGTCCGAGGGCCCCACATACTGGATTTGCCCCTACAAAACCGGACACCAACTCCCTGTTAAATTGGTGCTGCCGCCAAGCGCCTGAACTCCGTAAGCGCCTCATGAACCCCACATACCAAACGATGGGCTTAATGGTTACCGTGGCATCTCTGGTGAGCAGTTCCACGGCAGCAAGGCTTCGAAGTCTTCTACCGAAGTAGCTTGCGGTAGGCGTTCAAGTACGTGGCGCAGCCACGTATAGGGCTCTGCCCATCGTCACCACCCCGCCCCTACAGGTGTAGGGGGTGAAAAAAGCGTTCATATTACCTAAAATCGGGCAGGTTAAACTCAATAATTTATCGCCTACGGGGAGTTGTATGAGAGCATTAACGGAAAATGAAATTATTCTGATATCAGGGGCAGATCGTGGGGATGCTGCAGTTGCAGGTCTGATCGCAGGTGCTGCGGCGGGAGCTCGAGTGGGGGTTCCTGCGGGAGGTGTCGGTATTGCGGTCGGAGCAGTCGCCGGCGGAATGCTAGGAGCAGCGGTTTCGGCTTGGACCTACAATACATTCGAAGGGTCCTAGTTATGAGGGAGCATGTTATGAGTCTGGGTGCTAAAAAGTTCATAATTTGTGCTTTTATTTTGTGGCTTTCACTTTATATGGCGCTACCCAGTGCTGATAGCTTCATCTCCCCGAGGTTCTTGTTTTCTTACCTATTTGTTGTCATTGCAGGTAGCGTAACTAGCTTCTTGGCGTTTAAGGGAGTACTGACGATGCCGGTGTGGTTACCTGTGACATTGACGTCATATATGGCAGTATGTATGCCACTTGTTAAAATGTATTTTTCTTAATAACCCGTTAGAGTGAAGAGGCAGGGCGGTCTCAAGGACCAAGTGCAACACCTGATGTAAGGTGTTGCCATGCCAACGAAGTACACACATCTCAGCACTGAGGAGCGCGTCGCCATCATGGTGATGCAGCTTCAACAACTCACTCTTCGAGCTATCGCCGTTTTGCTCAGGCGTCATCCCAGTACCATTAGCCGTGAGATCAGGCGGCACAGCCAACTGGGGCGATACGATTCAGCTCACGCCGCAAGCCGGGCGCGAGTGCTACGTCACAAGCCGCGCCGTCAGTCTCGCTTGTGCTCTGGCTCTGAGCTGTTCCAAGTGATCATAGAAATGTTGCGCATTGGCTGGTCACCCCAGCAAATCGCCAGCAGACTACGCCGTATCTGGCCCGATCACCCCGAGCGATATGTGAGTCACGAAACCATCTACCTGGCAATTTATGCCTATCCGCGAGGCGAGTTGAAACGCCAGCTCATCAGCTACTTGCGCCAAGGTAAAGGCAAGCGTCGCCCGCGAACCCAGAGTGCCATACGTCGAGAGCGCTATCCTGCTGAGCTCAGCATCCACTTGCGTCCACCAGAGGTCGCTGATCGCCTTGTTCCAGGACACTGGGAAAGCGACCTGATCATCGGGGCCAACAATCGCTCTGCTGTCGCCACGATGGTTGAGCGCACCAGCCGTTACGTAATCTTGGCAAAACTCGACGCACCGACCGCCGATGCAGCCGCTCAAGCCATTACCAGAGAGATGTCGCGGATGGCGCCATCATTGCTGAAAACCATGACGCACGACCAAGGCAGTGAAATGGCCCGTCACGCCGAAATCACGGCCCACACCGGCCTGAAGATTTACTTTGCAGATCCGCACAGCCCATGGCAGCGCGGCAGCAATGAAAACACCAATGGCTTGCTGCGCCAGTATTTGCCAAAAGGCACGGATCTCTCTCTGGTCACCCAGGAGCGACTGGACGAAATTGCCGACTTGCTGAACACTCGGCCACGCCAAACGCTGGGCTGGAAATTTCCGGTCGAAGTACTGGTTGAATACCTTCAGCTATTAGCGAGCAACAAGCTCGAAACCATCAACTGACTGTTGCACTTGGAACCTGAGACCGCCCTCCTGGCCGTTGGCTTTGGCAGTTTCGACGATTCCCTATATTTTTTTTGCCTAGGATGTAAACGTCAGCCTCAACCTATTGAATCCTCAATTTTCTCCGCTCTAACATGCTAAAAAATGGTCTTCTTAGGCTTTCTCCTGACGGTCGCTCAAAAAGGGAGTTACCGTGCGGTTGCTTTTCTCAGATTGACAGCCACTAACATTCTCGCAAAGAAATCCGAAAAATAGTTAGATTAGGTAAGCATCTGATTTATGGAAGAAAAAATATATATAACTGTTAACAAGGCTCCAGAAACCATGACTGACCTGAACACCCTGCGCGCCAGCCTCAATAGCGGCGAACACGTCTTGGCCGACACCTTGGCCTTTGTCGCCACCGGCTACGATTACCAGCCACAGGCCTTCACCAACGCCAGTGTGGAAAACGCTGCAGGGCAGAACGAAGGTTCTTGCAAGACCCTGGGCCTGGCCTTGTTGGAGGGCTTGAGCGATCAGGAAACACTGCTGGCGTTTGGCGAGCATTACCGATCGGTGCTGGCCACGCCTGAGGGCAGTGACCATGGCAATATTCGTGCATTGATTGAGCATGGGTTGGCGGGCGTGAAGTTTGCCACGCAGCCTCTGACTCGCCGCTGAATGCTCGTTCCCACGCTCGCGTGGGAACGAGCAGATCATCAGATCGTGCGCATAAAAAAACCGGCCTCGCAGCCGGTTTTTTCATTTCAACGATTTAGAGCGTAGCGTCCTTCAACCCGTCGAGGTAACGCTCGGCATCCAGTGCCGCCATGCAACCGGCGCCGGCGGAAGTAATGGCCTGGCGGTAAATATGGTCAGCCACATCACCGGCGGCAAAGATGCCTTCGATGTTGGTCGCAGTGGCGTTGCCTTCACGGCCGCCCTGCACCACCAGATAACCGTCTTTGGCGGTCAGCATACCTTCGAACAACGAGGTGTTCGGGGTGTGGCCGATGGCGATGAACACGCCGTCGACGGTCAGTTCGTCGAAACTGCCATCGTTGTTTTTCAGGCGAGCACCGGTCACGCCCATGTTGTCGCCCAAGACTTCATCCAGGGTGGCGTTGAGCTTGAGGATGATCTTGCCTTCAGCAACCCGTGCATGCAGCTTGTCGATCAGGATCTTCTCGGCGCGGAAGGTCTCGCGACGGTGAACCAGGGTCACGGTGCTGGCGATATTGGCCAGGTACAACGCCTCTTCCACGGCAGTGTTGCCGCCACCGACTACGGCAACCGGTTTGTTGCGATAGAAGAAACCGTCGCAGGTGGCGCAAGCAGAAACGCCCTTGCCCATGAACGCTTCTTCTGACGGCAGGCCCAGGTAGCGGGCACTGGCGCCAGTGGCGATGATCAGCGCGTCACAGGTGTAGACGCCGTTGTCGCCGGTCAGGCTGTAAGGCTTTTTCGAGAAGTCGACCGCGTTAATGTGGTCAAAGACGATCTCGGTCTCAAAGCGTTCGGCGTGTTCTTTCATACGCTCCATCAGCACCGGACCGGTCAGGCCATGGACGTCGCCCGGCCAGTTGTCGACTTCGGTGGTGGTGGTCAACTGACCGCCCGCTTGCATGCCGGTGATCAACAGCGGCTTGAGGTTGGCACGGGCAGCGTAGACGGCAGCGCTGTAACCGGCAGGGCCGGAACCGAGAATAATCACTCGCGAATGACGGACTTCAGACATGACTCACTCCTATCGACCGCCCCGAGATACTTGAGCGGAACGCCGGCAGACCGGCTGGAATAAAAAAGGACTGCGAAGCACTTGGGGAAGGCTTGAACTCGCAGGCCCTGAAAAATAATGGGTGTAGCGTATCGAGGGGGGCAAGATTAAGGAAATACGGAATAACAATCCAGCTCATAGGTGGTCTCTATGCTGCCACGCCTATTAATCAACCGGTTTGTTACCGTTAATGTCGACGTACCGGCCGTGCTTTCGCCTTGAATGCAAAGCCGGTAAGGTCAGCGCGTTCGTCACCTTGCCCGGAGTCATCCATGCCCGCCCCCGTCCTCTCAGGCCCACAATACCTGCGCGAAGGTCTCAAACTGATCCTCAGCCCAGGCCTGCGCCTGTTCGTCCTGCTGCCCCTGGCGATCAACCTGATACTGTTCGTCGGATTGATCTATTTTGCCGGCCATCAGTTCAGCCTGTGGGTCGATACGCTGATGCCGACCCTGCCAAGCTGGCTGAGCTTCCTGAATTATCTCCTATGGCCGCTATTCGTGGTGCTGGTGGTGCTGATGGTGTTCTTCACCTTCACCATGCTTGCCAACATCATTGCCGCACCGTTCAACGGCTTTCTCGCGGAAAAGGTCGAAGTGGTGGTGCGTGGCACCGATGACTTCCCGGCCTTCAGTTGGGCCGAGCTGTTCGCCATGGTCCCGCGCACCCTGGCCCGGGAAATGCGCAAGCTGGGCTACTTCCTGCCGCGGGCCATCGGCCTGTTTATCCTGTCGTTCATTCCGGTGGTCAACCTGGTGGCCGCACCGCTGTGGCTGCTGTTTGGGGTGTGGATGATGGCGATCCAGTACATCGACTACCCGGCGGACAACCATAAGCTGGGCTGGAACGAGATGCTCGCCTGGCTGCGTGAAAAACGCTGGCAGAGCATGAGTTTTGGCGGGATCGTCTACCTGGTGTTACTGATCCCGGTGGTCAACTTGCTGATGATGCCGGCGGCGGTGGCCGGAGCGACCTTGTTCTGGGTGCGTGAGCGCGGCGCCGAGGCGATGACGGTGGAAAAGCGCTGACCTGCTTGATTGATCTGGATCATGGTGACAATCCCACATCTGGCACCAATGCTGTTCACTTAAGAAAATCTTGAGGTGAGCAAGAAACCTGTGGGAAGCGCACCCTGTACAGACCGTTGATGCTGATGCTCGGATTGATGCTGGGAGGCGAGGCCAGGGGAGCCGTAGCCGCCAGCGAACCTATCTTGCCGGTGCAACCGGCGAAGACACCGTTTAACTGATCCAGTTGCCGGGCCACGCCGTCATAAATCCATCATCTTAATGACACAATGACGACATGGCCCGCGCCGACACTGGCGTCATGACGACAGCTTCCCTGCACATCACCCTCATTACTGAAACCTTCCCACCGGAGATCAACGGGGTGGCCAATACCCTTGGCCGCCTGTGTGACGGCCTGCGCGCGCGCGGGCATCAGGTGGAACTGGTCCGACCGCGCCAGGGCAGCGACCAAAGCCGTGCCAGTGACGAGAGCCTATTGCTGTGTCGCGGCTGGCCGCTGCCTGGGTATCCAGGCCTGCAATGGGGGCAATCGTCGATGCACAAGCTGCTGCGCCGCTGGAAGCGCCAACGCCCGGATGTGTTGTACATCGCCACCGAAGGCCCGCTGGGCTTATCGGCACTGCGTGCGGCACGGCGTTTGGGAATCAGCGTGGTCAGCGGTTTTCACACCAACTTCCAGCAGTACACCCGCCAATATGGCCTGGGCATGTTGAGCCGGGTGTTGACCCACTACTTGCGCTGGTTTCACAACCGCTCGACCCTGACCCTGGTTCCCAGCGTCAGTCAGCGCCTGGAACTGGAGCGCCGTCACTTCGAGCGCCTGGAACTGTTGTCACGGGGCGTCGACAGTCAGTTGTTTCATCCGGCCAAACGCGACAATGCCTTGCGCGAACGCTGGGGCCTGGGGAACGAGGACATTGCGGTGCTGCATGTCGGACGCCTCGCACCAGAGAAAAACCTGGGGCTGCTCAAACGCTGCTTCGATTCGCTGCAGGCCACTTATCCACAGCGGCAGCTAAAGCTGATCATCGTCGGTGACGGGCCCCAACGAGAAATGCTGAGAAAAGCGCTGCCCGAGGCAATTTTTTGCGGTACTCAACGCGGCGAGGAGCTGGCTCGGCACTATGCCTCGGGGGATCTGTTTCTGTTTCCCAGCCTGACCGAAACCTTCGGCAATGTGGTGCTGGAAGGCATGGCTTCAGGGCTCGGTGTGGTGGCTTACGACCAGGCGGCCGCCACCCAGCATATTCGCCATGGCTACAGTGGCGTGCTGGCGATGCCAGGGGATGAGGAAGCGTTTTGCGACGCAGCCAACTGGCTACTGGAAGAACACGAGAGTTTGCGGCGGGTGCGGCTCAATGCAAGGCAGCATGCCAGTCGGCAGGGTTGGCCAGCGATTATCGAGCAGTTTGAACGACAGTTGCGCGGGGTGTGTGAGGACGGGCAGCAACTGCCCGTCCTGCCGCCACTTACACCAAAGTAGTCAACGCTTCACGGCTGAACGGCAAAATATCGCCCTCACGCCCTTCGCGCACCTTCACCGCCCAGTCCGGGTCCACCAGCAGCGCACGGCCGACGGCTACCAGATCGAACTCATCGTTGTTCAGGCGTTCCAGGAGCTTTTCCAGGCTTGCCGGCTGCGCGATCTTGTCGGTATTGACCATAAATTGCAGGAACTCGCCGTCCAGGCCGACGCTGCCCACGGTGATGGTTGGCTTGCCGGTGAGCTTGCGGGTCCAGCCGGCCAGATTCAGTTCGGAGCCTTCGAACTCTGGCTCCCAGAAACGGCGGGTGGAACAGTGGAAAATATCCACGCCCGCTTCGGACAGCGGCTTGAGGAACTCACCCAGCGCTTCAGGGGTTTGCACCATGCGCGCGGTGTAATCCTGCTGCTTCCACTGGGAGAAACGCAAAATGATCGGGAAGTCCGGTCCCACTGCGGCGCGGGTCGCTTGAATCAACTCGATGGCAAACCGCGAGCGGTTAGCCAGGCTGCCACCGTATTCGTCGGTGCGCTGGTTGCTGCCTTCCCAGAAGAACTGGTCCACCAGGTAACCGTGGGCACCGTGGATTTCCACGCCGTCCATACCGATGCTCTGCGCATCCTTGGCGGCCTGGGCGAAGGCGGCGATAACTTCCTTGATGTCCTGGACCGTCATGCCATGGACCACAACGTTGCCGTCCTTGAGCTTTTCGGTCGGACCATAAGCCGGCACGCTGGCATCAGGCTCAGTGCCGATGCGGCGCACGCTACCCACATGCCACAGCTGCGGGACTATTTTGCCGCCTTCGGCGTGCACGGCATCGACCACTTTTTTCCAGCCGGCCAGCGCTGCTTCGCCGTAGAAGTGCGGGACGTTCGGGTAACCGTTGGAGGCTTGATGCCCGACCACGGTGCCTTCGGTGATGATCAGGCCCACACCCGCGGCAGCACGACGGCGGTAGTACTCAATCACCTTGGAATTAGGTACGCCGCCCGGTGAAAACGAGCGGGTCATCGGCGCCATGACCACGCGGGTCGACAGTTGCAGTGCACCGAGCTGGAAGGGTTTGAACAGAGCTTGGACAGGCATGGGAGCACTCCACGGGAGAAGGATTTTATGACAAGGATAATATGGAGCGCGCGTTGTGCTGAACAGCACTATTGATTGCAGTGATTAAAGGGTAAAAGCAGGACAATTATTGTTGGAGCGAGCTTGCTCGCCCCTTGTGAGGCTGTGTTCAGCTCAGGGCTTTCTCGATGGCCTGGACCACGGTCGGATCATCAGGTGCAGTACGCGGTGAGAAGCGCGCCAATACCCGACCATCTTTGCCCAACAGGAATTTTTCGAAGTTCCAGGTGACATCCCCAGGAAACTCCGCACCCTCGCCCGCCAGCAGCCGGTACAACTGGTGACGCTCAGGGCCATTGACCTCAAGCTTGCTGCCCAACGGAAAAGTCACGCCGTAGTTGAGGCTGCAAAACGCCTGGATTTCTTCCTCGGTGCCTGGCTCCTGGCCGGCAAATTGATTGCACGGCAGACCCAGCACGGTAAAACCCTGGTCTTTGTATTGCTGGTAGAGGTTTTCCAGCGCCGCATATTGCGGTGTCAAACCACACTTGGAGGCCACGTTGACCACCAGCACGACTTGCCCCTTGAAGGGCGCCAGAGGCAGCTCCTGACCATCCAGGGCTTTGAGTTTAAGGTCGTGGAAAGCACTCATGACGAACTCCGATTTCCCATGTTCTTCGCAAAACGGCAGTTCGAGATTACAACCGCCAAGTCGGCAATAATAGCCGCCGATTAAAAAAGGCGCCCGAAGGCGCCTTTATCCAACTGACAGAGCGTAGCCCATCAATCAGTGGTGGTGACCGCCTTCGCCGTGAACGTGGCCGTGGGCCACTTCTTCCTGGGAAGCATCGCGCACATCAACGATCTTGACCTGGAAGGTCAGGCGCTGGCCTGCCAGCGGGTGGTTGCCATCGACTGTAACGTCATCGCCGTCCAGGTCGCGGATGGTGACGATCTGCATCTGGCCGTCCGGAGCGGATGCGTGGAACTGCATGCCCACTTCCATCTCGTCGACGCCTTCGAACATGCTGCGGCTCAGGGTGCTGACCAGTTCGGCAGCGTATTCGCCATAAGCATCTTCAGGTTCTACGGCAACGGTCAGTTCATCACCGACCTTCTTGCCTTCCAGGGCCTTTTCCAGGCCTGGGATGATGTTACCTGCGCCTTGCAGGTAGACCAGCGGCGCGCCGCCGGCGGAGCTGTCGATGACCTCACCAGCGTCGTTGGTCAGGGTATAGTCGATGGAGACAGCCTTATTGGCGGCGATCAGCATGGGGCGAGACCTTTTGCATAAGAATGAAGAACGGACAAGTCTAAACAAGGATTTGCCCGAAAGCGAACAGAACCCGGACGGACGGAGTCGATCAATAGACCCGACGGTCATCGGTTTTCATCAGGATGAAGACCAGCATTGGGTCGTCGAGCTTTCCTGTGGCCACACCCAGCACCTGCGCCACCAGCCACCCTGGCAATCCCGGGCCTGGGTACAAGATCGTGCACAACGCCTGGAAAAAATAGGCCAGCGCTTTGACTGTGGCTGGTGCGCGCAGGGCTCAGTTAGGGATAACCTTAGGGATTGAAGTTCGGTTACAGGCCAGACATAGGCTTGAACCCATCAGAGAATTCGCATGCAGACTTTTTTTATCGCGCCCACCGATTTCGGTGTGGGTCTGACCTCCATCAGCCTTGGGCTGGTGCGTACCCTTGAACGGGCCGGGCTGAAAGTCGGCTTTTTCAAACCGATTGCCCAACCGCACCCCGGCGACACCGGGCCGGAGCGCTCCACCGAACTGGTGGCCCGCACCCACGGTCTGAAGCCGCCCCAGCCCCTGGGCCTGGCCCATGTCGAGCGGATGCTCGGCGACGGCCAGCTCGATGAGCTGCTGGAAGAAATCATAACCCTTTACCAACAGGCCGCCGTGGGCAAGGACGTGCTGATCGTCGAAGGCATGGTGCCGACCCGCAGCGCCAGCTATGCGGCTCGGGTCAACCAGCACCTGGCTAAAAGCCTGGATGCCGACGTGATCCTAGTCTCAGCCCCGGAAAACGACGTGCTCACCGAGCTATCGGGCCGCGTGGAACTGCAAGCCCAACTGTTCGGTGGGCCGAAGGACCCGAAAGTCCTCGGCGTGATCCTCAACAAGGTGCGCACCGACGAAAGCATGGAAGCCTTCTCCGCGCGCCTCAAAGAGCATTCGCCGTTGCTACGCAGTGGCGACTTCCGCCTGCTGGGTTGCATTCCCTTCCAACCGGAACTCAACGCCCCGCGCACCCGTGACGTCGCCGACCTGATGGGCGCGCAGATACTCAACGCCGGGGATTACGAAACTCGGCGCATGACCAAGATCATCATTTGCGCGCGCACCATGCGCAATACCGTGGAGCTGCTCAAGCCCGGCGTATTGGTGGTGACGCCGGGGGATCGCGACGACATCATCCTCGCCGTCAGCCTCGCCGCCATCAACGGCGTGCCATTGGCCGGCCTGCTGCTGACCAGCGACACCCTGCCCGACCCTCGGATCATGGACCTGTGCCGTGGTGCGTTCCAGGCCGGGCTACCGGTGTTGTCGGTGAGCACCGGCTCGTACGAGACCGCCAACCAGCTCAACAGCCTGAACAAGGAAATCCCGATTGATGACCGCGAGCGCGCGGAGATCATCACCGACTTCGTCGCCAGCCACCTGGACGCCCGCTGGCTGCACCAGCGCTGCGGTACGCCACGGGAAATGCGCCTGTCGCCGGCGGTGTTCCGCTATCAGTTGATCCAGCGCGCCCAGGCGGCCAACAAGCGCATCGTTTTGCCGGAAGGCAGCGAACCGCTGACTGTGCAGGCTGCAGCGATCTGCCAGGCGCGGGGCATTGCCCGATGCGTGCTGCTGGCCAAACCGGCGGACGTGGAAGCAGTGGCTCGCGCCCAGGGCATCGAACTGCCCGAAGGGCTGGAGATTCTTGACCCTGATCTGATTCGCCAGCGTTATGTCGAGCCAATGGTGGCCTTGCGCAAGAGCAAAAGCCTCAACGCGCCGATGGCTGAGCAGCAGCTTGAAGACACTGTGGTAATCGCCACGATGATGCTGGCGCTGGATGAAGTCGACGGCCTGGTCTCGGGCGTCATCCACTCCACCGCCAACACCATCCGCCCAGCCCTGCAGCTGATTAAAACGGCGCCGGGCTGCACCCTGGTGTCGTCAGTATTCTTCATGCTGTTCCCCGAGCAGGTGCTGGTCTACGGCGACTGCGTGATGAACCCGCACCCAAGCGCGGCGGAACTGGCGGAGATCGCCCTGCAAAGCGCCGACTCGGCCGCCGCCTTCGGCATCACCCCGCGCGTAGCGATGATCAGCTATTCCAGCGGTGACTCGGCCAGCGGCGAAGAGGTGGAGAAAGTCCGCGAAGCCACCTTGCTCGCCCATGAAGCGCAAAGCTCGCTGCTGATCGACGGCCCGCTGCAGTACGACGCCGCTGCCAACGAAACCGTCGCCCGCCAACTGGCGCCCAACAGCCTGGTCGCGGGCAAGGCCACGGTGTTCGTGTTCCCGGACCTGAACACCGGCAACACCACCCACAAGGCGGTGCAACGCAGCGCCGATTGCGTGAGCCTTGGCCCGATGTTGCAAGGCCTGCGCAAGCCGGTCAATGATCTGCCCCGTGGGGCCCAGGTGGACGACATTGTCTACACCATCGCCCTGACCGCCATTCAAGCCGCCAACCGACCTATGGATGTCTAAATGCTGGATTTTCTACCTCCCGCCGTGCGCGGGGTGATCGCCTCGCTGTTACTGGCGTTGAACACGATCCTGCTGTGCTCGTTCCTGTTTATCGTGGCGCTGTTCAAGGTGCTGCCGTTCGCCCAGCGCTTCAGCGAGTGGCTGATGAATCACACTCACGAAGCGTGGATCAGTAATAACAAGGCCTGGATGAATCTGGTGCGGCGCACGCGCTGGCAACTGACAGGGCTTGAAGGGCTGGATTATCAGCATTCTTATCTGGTAACCAGCAACCATCAGAGCTGGGTAGACATCATGGTGCTGCAGTACGTGCTCAACCGCCGTATTCGCCCGCTGAAGTTTTTCCTCAAGCAGCAATTGATCTGGGTCCCCGTGATCGGACTGGCCTGGTGGGCGTTGGGCTTCCCGTTCATGAAGCGCTATACCAAGGCCTACCTGGAAAAATATCCGGACAAGAAAGGCAAAGACCTGGAAACCACCCGCAAGACCTGCGCGAAGTTTCGCCACAACCCGGTGGGCATTTTCAACTTCGCCGAGGGCACGCGGTTTACTGAGGGCAAGCATGCCCAGCAGAAATCACCGTTTCGCTACCTACTCAAGCCCAAGGCCGGCGGCATTGCGTTTGTGCTGGATGCCATGGGTGAACAACTGAAGTCGCTGGTGAACGTGACCATTCACTACCCTAGCGGGCGGCCCGGCTATTGGGATTTGCTGTGTGGCAATGTGCAGGATGTGGTGGTGCAGTTCGAAGAGGTGCAGATCCCGGCCGAGTTCATTGGCAAAAATTATGAGCAGGATGGGGAGTATCGGTTGCAGTTCCAGGGGTGGATCAATGGGTTGTGGGAAGAGAAGGATCTGTTGCTGGAAAAGCTGCACCGCGACTTCCCCGCGCGCCCTTTGTAGGAGCAAACTTGCTCGCGATGGTCGTTAACGATAACGCTGTTAGCCTGACACCCAACGGCACTCTCGGGTTTTTCGCGAGCAAGCTCGCGCCTACAAATGATCCAGGTTGATGCCATGAAAAAGCCCGCCACCGAGTGATCGGTGGCGGGCTCTTTTGTAGCGACGATGTTTAGATCGCGCCGCGCTGACGCAACAGCTCCAGCACTTGTTTGACGCTTTCTTCCAGCGACAACGCCTGGGTGTCGATCACCAGATCGGCGTTCAACGGCACGTCGTACGGGAAGGACTCGCCAGGGATGTTATCCCCGCCCGCCGCATACAAGCCTTGCGGATCACGCTCGGCGCATACCAGCGGCGACGCCTGCACATACACCGTCAGCAGACGATCAGCACCAATCAGCGCCTTGGCCTGTTCGCGGCCTTCGGAATCCGGGGCGACGAAGGCGGCCAAGGTCAACAGGCCAGCTTCGTTGAACTGACGCGCCACGTGGGCGGCACGACGCCAGTTCTCGGTACGCCCGGCGCGATCTTGTGGCAGACCTTTATTCAGGTCATGGCGCAGGTTCTGGCCATCGAGCACAAACACCGCACGGCCCAAGTCGAACAGCTTGCGCTCAACCGCATAGGCCAAGGTGCTTTTGCCCGCGCCGGACAGGCCGCTGAACAACACGGTGGCTGGCTCCTGGCCGAAGCGCTGGGCGCGCTCTTCGGTGGCTACATGGGCCAACTTGCCGTGCTGCGCCGCGCTGCCATGAGTCACCGGCTGGGCGATAATCATGCCTGCCGCGACGGTGCCGTTGGTCAAACGGTCGATGACGATGAACGAACCCGTGGTGCGGTTGCTGGCATAACCATCGAGGGCGATGGCGGCATCGAGGCTGACCTTGACCCGGCCGATCTCGTTCAACTGCAAGGCACTGGCCGGGCCTTCGGCCAAGGTGTTCACGTCGACACGGTGGACGATGCTGGTAATGGAACCTGGCACGTAACTGGTGGCGCGCTTGATGTCGTATTTCTTGCCCGGCAGCATCGGTTCTTCAGCCATCCACACCAGCATGGCGTCGAAGGCGTCGGTCACTTGCGGCACGTTGTCGGCATGCACCAGCAGGTCGCCACGGGAGATGTCGATCTCGTCCTCCATGGTCAGGGTCACGGCCTGGCCGGGACCTGCGTGTTCCAGTTCACCTTCGAAGGTGACGATGGATTTGACGCGGCTGCTCTTGCCCGACGGCAGCACCACGACTTCGTCGCCCTTGTGCACGATACCGCTGGCCAGGGTGCCAGCAAAACCACGGAAGTTCAGGTTCGGACGGTTGACGTACTGCACCGGGAAACGCAGGTCGGTGTAGTTGCGATCGTTGGCGATCTCGACGGTTTCAAGGATCTCCATCAGCGACTGGCCGGTGTACCAGGGCGAGCGCTCGCTCTTGTTCACCACGTTGTCGCCCTTGAGCGCCGACATCGGCACAAAGGTCATGGTGCTCGGCTTGAAGGCGATGCCATCGGCAAACTTCAAGTAGTCGGCCTTGATCGACTCGAACACGCTTTCATCAAAGCCGTTGAGGTCCATCTTGTTGATCGCGACGACGATGTGCTTGATGCCCAGCAACGAGGCGATAAAGCTGTGGCGACGGGTCTGGGTCTGCACGCCGTAGCGGGCATCCACCAGGATAATCGCCAGGTCACAGGTGGAAGCACCGGTGGCCATGTTGCGGGTGTACTGCTCATGGCCAGGGGTGTCGGCGATGATAAATTTACGCTTGGCAGTGGAGAAATAGCGGTAAGCCACATCAATGGTGATGCCCTGCTCACGCTCGGCCTGCAGGCCGTCGACCAGCAACGCCAGGTCGATATCGTCACCGGTGGTGCCGACTTTCTTCGAATCGCGGGTGATGGCTTCCAGATGGTCTTCGTAGATCATTTTGGAGTCGTGCAGTAGGCGCCCAATAAGGGTGCTCTTGCCGTCGTCGACGTTGCCACAGGTCAGAAAGCGCAGCATTTCCTTGCGTTCGTGCTGGCTCAGGTAGGCGAGGATGTCCTCGCTGATCAAATCAGATACGTGCGACATGACAACCCCTTAGAAATAACCCTGACGTTTTTTGTCTTCCATGGAGCCTGCGCCATCGTGGTCGATGACACGGCCCTGGCGCTCGGAAGTTCGCGTCAGGAGCATTTCCTGAATGATGTCCGTCAGGCTTTCAGCCTCGGACTCCACCGCGCCCGTCAACGGGTAGCAGCCAAGGGTACGGAAACGTACTTTCTTTTTGACGATACGGGCTTTGTCTTCGTCGGACAGGTACTTAAGGATGCGGTCGTCGTCGATCATGATCAACGTACCGTTTTTCTCGATCACATCGCGTTCGGCGGCGAAGTACAGCGGCACGATCGGGATGCCTTCAAGGTAGATGTACTGCCAGATGTCCAGCTCGGTCCAGTTGGACAGCGGGAACACACGGATCGACTCGCCCTTGTTGACGTTGCCGTTGTAGACGTTCCACAACTCAGGGCGCTGGTTTTTCGGGTCCCAGCGGTGCTTACTGTCGCGGAATGAGTACACGCGCTCTTTGGCACGGGATTTCTCTTCATCGCGACGGGCGCCGCCGAAAGCTGCGTCGAAACCATACTTGTCGAGGGCCTGCTTCAGGCCTTCAGTCTTCATGATGTCGGTGTGCTTGGCGCTGCCGTGGGTAAACGGATTGATGCCTTGCGCCACACCGTCAGGGTTGACGTGGGTGATCAGCTCCAGGCCCAGCTCTTCGACCATACGGTCGCGGAACGTGTACATCTCCTGGAATTTCCACTGGGTGTCGACGTGCATCACCGGAAACGGCAGCTTGCCGGGGAAGAATGCCTTGCGCGCCAAGTGCAGCATCACGGCGGAGTCTTTACCGATCGAGTAGAGCATCACCGGGTTATCGAACTCGGCGGCGACCTCGCGGATGATGTGGATGCTTTCCGCCTCCAGCTGTTTCAGATGCGTCAGTTTGTCGACCATGGCTACTCACGAAAACGATCTTATGGACGGCCAACGGGCCGTGTTCGAGCGAGGCATGCTAGCACAGCACCTGCTTCTAATCAGGGCGCTGGATAGATCGAAACGATATATGAATATGCCGGTGGGTTTGGCTCTCAAATCGGGTTGGGGCAGTCAATGAATATATGCTCCAGGGCAAAGCGCCTTGCCAGGTAATCCCCCAACGCCTGCACCCCATAGCGCTCGGTGGCGTGATGCCCGGCTGCAATAAAGCTGATGCCGTTTTCCCGAGCACTATGGAACGTCTGCTCGGAGGCTTCACCGCTCAGGTACAGATCGACTCCCGCCAGCACGGCCTGATCGATGTAGCCCTGGCCGCCGCCGGTGCACCAGCCGACGCGGCGGATCATTTCGCTGCCTTCGATCAACAAGGGCTCGCGGCCCATGGCTTCCTGCACGCGGCGAGCGAAGTCACGGGGCGACACGGGCTCTGCCAGGGAACCGACCAGGCCGACGACCTTGAGGTTGTCCGGGTCCAGTGGGCCTTCAACGGTGATATCCAACTGCCTGGCAAGCTGCACGTTGTTGCCAACCTCCGGGTGCAGATCCAAAGGCAGGTGATACGCCAGCAAGCTGATGTCGTGCTTGAGCAAGGTCTTGAGGCGGCGCTGTTTCATGCCGGTGATGCACGGGTTTTCGCCTTTCCAGAAATAACCGTGGTGCACCAGCACCAGATCGGCCTGGGCTTCAACCGCTGCGTCCAGCAATGCCTGGCTGGCGGTCACGCCGCTGACGATGCGCAGCACTTGCGGCCGGCCCTCAACCTGCAGGCCATTGGGGCAGTAATCGGCAATTTTTGCGCTGCCTAGGTAGCGATCTGCTTCTTCTACGAGGGTGCTCAGGGCGACGGCCATAAAAGACTCCTAAATATCCCGTTCAGAGGCGCTCGCGGCCTCGTATAATGCGCCACATTATGGGCGCTCCCGCGCCCCCTGCAACCTGTCAGGATTTGCTTAATGCTCAAGGCACTGCGTTTTTTTGGATGGCCATTGCTGGCCGGCGTGCTGATTGCCACGCTGATTATTCAGCGTTATCCCCAATGGGTCGGCCTGCCGAGCCTGGACGTCAACCTGCAACAGGCACCGCAAACCAGCGCGGTGCAACAGGGCCCGGTGACCTATGCCGATGCGGTGACCGTCGCAGCGCCCGCCGTGGTCAACCTGTACACCACCAAAGTCATCAACAAACCGGCGCACCCTCTGTTTGAAGACCCGCAGTTCCGGCGTTTCTTCGGTGACAACTCGCCCAAGCAGCGGCGCATGGAATCGAGCCTCGGCTCCGGGGTGATCATGAGCCCGGAAGGCTACATCCTCACCAACAACCACGTGACCACCGGCGCCGACCAGATCGTCGTCGCCCTGCGTGATGGCCGGGAAACCCTGGCCCGCGTGGTCGGCAGCGACCCGGAAACCGATCTCGCAGTACTGAAAATCGATTTGAAGAACCTGCCGTCGATCACCATCGGCCGCTCCGAAGGCTTGCGGGTCGGTGACGTCGCATTGGCCATCGGCAACCCGTTTGGTGTCGGCCAGACGGTGACCATGGGCATCATCAGCGCCACCGGGCGCAATCAACTGGGCCTCAACAGCTACGAAGACTTTATCCAGACCGACGCCGCAATCAACCCCGGCAACTCCGGCGGCGCGCTGGTGGATGCCAGCGGCAACCTGACCGGGGTCAACACCGCAATTTTCTCCAAATCCGGTGGTTCCCAAGGCATCGGCTTCGCGATCCCGGTAAAACTGGCCACCGAAGTGATGAAGTCAATCATCGAGCACGGCCAAGTGATTCGTGGCTGGCTGGGGATTGAAGTGCAGCCGCTGACCAAGGAGTTGTCAGAATCCTTTGGTTTGACAGGGCGGCCAGGAATCGTCATCGCGGGGATCCTGCGGGGTGGCCCGGCCGAGAAAGCCGGCATGCAGGTCGGCGATGTGATCCTCAGTATCGACGGCGAACCGGCTGGCGATGGCCGCAAGTCGATGAACCAGGTGGCGCGGATAAAACCCACTGAGAAAGTTGCCATCCAGGTGATGCGCAACGGCAAAGAGATCAAGCTGTCGGCAGAAGTCGGGTTGCGGCCGCCGCCCGCGCCAGTAAAAGAACAGGAATAAGGGCAAAGCTCAAAAGAGATACACTCTCATCAGTCATGTTATATTGTTTCAATACTGATATTGGAACGCTCTACCATGACGTCTCGTAAATTTGCTCCACTGGCAGGCATCGCCCTGGGCCTGCTGGTGGACCCGGTGTTCGCCGAAGACACCAACACCGTTGAACTGGACGCCATCAGCGTCACCGCCGACGCTTACGAATCGGCCACCGAGCCGGTCAAGGGCTATCGCGCCACCCGCTCCGCCAGTGCGACCAAGACCGACACCGCCCTGCGAGATATCCCCCAATCGATCAGCGTGATTCCCGCCACGGTGCTCAAGGACCTGGGCAGCACCAATGTCGAGCGTGCCCTGGAGTTTGCCGGCGGCGTGTCCAAGCAGAACAACTTCGGCGGCCTGACCCTCTACGAATACAGCGTGCGCGGCTTCACCACCTCGGAGTTCTACCAGGACGGTTTCAGCGCTAACCGTGGCTACCCGAGCACCCCGGACGCGGCCAATATCGAACGGATCGAAGTGCTCAAGGGCCCTGCCGCCAGCCTTTATGGTCGCGGTGACCCCGGCGGCACCGTCAATATCGTCACCAAAAAACCGCAGCCCGAAGCCTTTACCACTGTGCAGACCAGCGCCGGCAGCTGGGATCGCTACCGCACCGCGGTTGACATCAATACCCCGCTGGACAGCGAAGGCAGCGTGTTGTCGCGGGTCAACCTGGCGGTGGAAGACAACCACAGCTTTCGCGATCACGTGCAGAGCAAGCGCGTGTTCGTCGCACCATCGTTCAGCTGGCAACTGGACCCGGACACCCGCCTGTTGGTGGAAAGTGAATTCGTGCGTCACAGCTCGACCTTCGACCGCGGCATCGTCGCCCCCAATAACCGCTGGAGCGGCGTCTCCCGCTCGACCTTCCTCGGCGAGCCCAACGACGGCGCTATCGACAACCACAACAACCGTCTGCAAGCGACCCTTGAGCATCATCTGAACGATGCCTGGAAACTACGCCTGGCCAGCCATTACAAACAAGGCAGTCTGAGGGGCGAAGCCTCGGAGAACCGCGCAGTGAACGCCGATGGCCACACCATCAACCGCCGTTATCGCGAACGTTCCACCGGTTGGCACGACAGCATCACCCAGCTGGAACTGCGCGGCCTGTTCGACATTGGCAGTTGGCAGCATGAGCTGCTGATCGGTACCGAATACGAGGACTACCGCAAGAAAGAACGGGTGACCGCCATTGCTGGCAGTTACCCCATCGACATCTATAAGCCGATCTACGGCCAGCCCAAACCCAACGGCGCCCGCTCCGGCACCGACTTCTTCGAACAGGTCAAAAGCCAGGCACTGAACCTACAGGACCAGATCGTCTTCACTGACCGTCTGCGGGGCATGGTCGGCGCGCGTTTCGAACACTTCGAACAAAGCACTGACGACTTCACCCATAACCACGCCAAAAGCAAGCAGACCCACGACGCCCTGACCCAGCGCGCCGGCCTGCTGTATCAACTGACGCCTCAAGTCGGTCTGTTTGCCAACGCCTCCACCTCATTCAAGCCCAACAATGGCCTGGACGCTGGCGGTAAATCCTTCAAGCCTGAAGAAGGCGTGGGCTACGAAGTAGGTATCAAGAGTGAGCTGTTCGACGACCGCCTGAGCACCACCCTCGCCGCGTTCCATATCGAAAAGGAAAACGTCCTCACCCTGGACCCGGACACCAACACCAGCCGCGCCATGGGCAAGGCTCGCAGCCAGGGATTTGACCTGCAACTGACCGGGCAATTAACCGACGCTGTGCGGGTCATTGGCGCCTTTGCCTACATCGATGCCGAAGTCACCAAGGGCGACAAGGCCATCCCTGCCGGCAGCCGCATTCTCGGCGTGGCCAAGCGCAGTGGCAGCCTGTTGGGGGTGTATGAGTTTCAGGATGGCCTGCTGCGTGGCTCTGATCTGGGCGCCGCCTTCACCTACGTCGGCGATCGCTCGGGCGAGGCCGGTGGCAGTTTTCAATTGCCGGCCTATCACACCGTCGACCTGCTGGCCCATTACAAAGCCAGCGACAACGTCACGGTGGGCCTGAACCTCAATAACCTGTTCGATGAAAAATACTACGAGCGCTCCTACAGCAACTACTGGGTCAACCCCGGTGAGCCGCGCAATTTCACCGTCAGCCTGACCCTCAACCTGTAACCACGGCGCCTACAATTGCAGCGGCGCTCTTTCACACAACGTATTGAGCGCCGCCGCCCACTGCTCATTATCATTAAGGCACGGCACCAGTACCAACTCCTCGCCCCCCGCCTCACGGAACTGCTCCAACCCGCGATCACCGATTTCTTCCAGGGTCTCGATGCAGTCCGCGACAAACGCCGGGCACATCACCAACAACTTCTTAACCCCTTGCTTGGCCAGCGCTTCCAACCGGGCCTCGGTATAGGGTTCGATCCACTTCGCCCGACCCAGGCGCGACTGGAATGCCACCGACCACTTGCCATCCGGCAAGCCCATGCGCTCGGCAAAAGCCTGGGCGACGCTGAAGCATTGCCCGCGATAGCAAGTGGCCCGGACTTCTGGCGAGGCATTTGCGCAGCAGTCAGAGGCGCCATCGAATGCATGACCAGGATTGAGCTTTGTCAGGTGCCGCTCCGGCAGGCCGTGGAAGCTGAACAACAGGTGATCAAAGTCTTGCTGCAAATGCGGCCTGGCACTGGCCACCAGGGCATCAAGGTATTCCGGCTGATCGTAGAACGGCTGCAGGATCGAGAGTTGCACCTTGAGCTTCTTCTCGCGCACTACCCGCTGGGCTTCTTCAATCACCGTGGTCACGGTGCTGTCGGCAAATTGCGGATACAACGGCGCCAGGGTGACTTTCTGGATGCCCTGGGCGGCCAGGCGAGTCAGCACGCTTTCAATCGACGGTTCGCCGTAGCGCATCGCCAGTTCCACCGGGCCCTGGGTCCACTGGGCAGTCATCTGCTGTTGCAGGCGGCGACTAAGGACTACCAGCGGCGAACCCTCCTCCCACCAGATCGAGGCGTAGGCATGGGCCGATTGCTCGGGACGCTTGATCAGGATCAACGACACCAGCAAACGCCGTACCGGCCACGGCAGGTCGATCACATAAGGGTCCATCAGGAACTGATTGAGGTAGCTGCGCACATCGGCCACCGAAGTGGACGCCGGTGAACCCAGGTTGACCAGTAACAACGCGTGATCCGTCATGCAACATCCTATCTCTAGAGGCGGCTGGACAAGTCATCCAGGGCCGCGTGCAACTCAGTGAACTGAAATGTGAAACCGGCGGCCAACAGCCGTTCCGGGACCGCCTTCTGACCGCCCAGCAACAAGCCGGACAACTCACCCAACCCCACCCGCAGGGCGAAGGCCGGCATGGGCATGAACGCCGGACGGTGCAGTACCTTGCCCAGGGTTTTGGCAAACTCGCGGTTGCGCACCGGATGAGGCGCGCAGGCATTATAAGGACCCCTGGCGTTGCTCTTGTGCAGAAGAAAATCAATCAAGGCGATTTGATCCTTGATATGGATCCATGGCATCCATTGCCGACCATTACCGATGGGCCCGCCCAGCGCCAGTTTAAACGCCAGCAACAGGCGCGACAAAAAGCCGCCCTGCGCCGCCAGCACCAAGCCTGTACGCACCAATACCACGCGTATGCCGAGGGCTTCGGCACGCTGGGCGGTTTCTTCCCAGGCGATACACAGTTGGCTGGGGAAATCGTCCTGCACCGGGCCACTGTCTTCAGTCAGCTCGCGCTCACCGCCGTCGCCGTACCAACCGACCGCAGAACCGGAGATCAACACCGCAGGTTTGTGCTCAAGGCCGTCTAGCCAAGCCAGCAGGGTTTCGGTCAGACTGATCCGACTGCTCCACAACAGGGCCTTGCGTTTATGGGTCCAGAGCCGGTCGGCAATAGGCGCTCCGGCCAGGTTGATCACCGCATCCACCGGCTCCGCCAGGTCTTGCAGACGGGCTATGCCGCGCACCGGATCACCACAGAGTTTGGCCACCTGCTCGGGGCGACGACTCCAGACGCTCAAGCGATGCCCCTGTGCCAGCCAATGTTGGCAGAGCTGGCGACCGATCAGACCCGTACCACCGGTCAGCAAAATATGCATGAGATTTTCCTCGTGTAACGTTCGCCGGCCATCACTGGTCTATTTTATAAGCAGGGATCTTTTTAATCCGGCGCACGTTGGTTTAACCCGCAGGTTTAACCATAGGTCACGCCAAACGTTCAGGTACGTCAAAACTTATACCAAAAAATAATATTGTACAGCTATTGGTGACGACGTAGCCTGTACCCAACGGTAAAACGAGGCCCTCCATGACTGTTCCCATCGCGATCATTGGTACCGGCATCGCCGGACTTTCGGCCGCCCGCGCGTTAAAAGATGCCGGGCACGTTGTACAACTCTTCGATAAAAGCCGTGGCAGCGGCGGACGCATGTCCAGCAAGCGCAGTGATGCTGGCGCCCTGGACTTGGGCGCCCAGTACTTCACCGCCCGCGACCGGCGCTTCGTCAACGAAGTGCAACGCTGGCAGGCCAATGGTTGGGTCGCCCAATGGAAGCCGCAGCTGTACAACTTCCAGTCCGGCCAGCTCAGCCCCTCCCCTGATGAACAGACCCGCTGGGTGGGCACGCCCCGCATGAGTGCCATCACCCGCGCCCTGCTTGACGACTTGCCTGTGGAGTTCGGCTGCCGCATCACCGAAGTGTTCCAGGGTAAACAGCACTGGAACCTGCTGGACGCCGACGGCGGCAACCATGGCCCCTTCAGCCATGTGATCATCGCCACCCCGGCGCCCCAGGCCACTGCGCTGCTGGCTGCCGTACCAAAATTGGCCAGTGCCGCCGCCGGGGTAAAAATGGACCCTACCTGGGCCATCGCCCTGGCGTTCGACACGCCCCTGGATACACCCATGGAAGGCTGCTTCGTGCAGGACAGCCCGCTGGACTGGTTGGCCCGCAACCGCAGCAAACCGGGGCGCGATAACACCCTCGACACCTGGGTGCTCCATGCCACCAGCACCTGGAGCAAGCAGCACCTTGACCTGCCCAAGGAAGCGGTGATCGAGCTGCTGCACGGCGCGTTCGCCGAACTGCTGCACTGCGCCATGCCTGCCCCCTCCTTCAGCCTGGCCCACCGCTGGCTCTATGCCCGGCCGGCCAGCAGCCACGAATGGGGCGTGCTGGCCGACGCCGATCTGGGGCTGTACGTGTGCGGCGACTGGTGCCTGTCGGGCCGGGTCGAAGGTGCCTGGCTCAGCGGCCAGGAAGCGGCAAAGCGGCTGATCGAGCACCTGCAGTGAACCGCATCAATCCCACCAAATTGCTGCTGTCGAAGTGGACAGCGGCCCGCCCCCGCAACAGAGAAAAACACTTCCTGGTCAGCGAATTGTTTCGCGACGAAGAAGGCACGGTGCTGGAAATCGAATTGCAAGCTGTACTCACCCGCCGTGGCGAACGCCTGGCCTGGCACACCCTGCAAAATGCCGAAGACTGGAAAATGGGCTGGAAATAACCCGACGGAAAATAACTGTACAAATAAATTGACTTGTACAGCATCAAACCTATGATGAGGTTTAGTTGTACACAAATAATATTCTGTACAGGAATATTGCAGAGGTTTTGGCATGTCCAGCGCCCCGTCCACCACCGGCAAACCCAAAATCGCCATCAGTGCCTGCCTGCTGGGCGAGAACGTGCGCTTTAACGGTGGACACAAGCAATCGCAACTGTGCAGCCAGACACTGACGGATTATTTCGACTTCGTGTCCTTGTGCCCCGAAGTCGCCATCGGCCTGGGCATCCCCCGAGAACCGATCCGCCTGGTGGGCGACCCGCTGCAACCACAAGCGGTCGGCACCGTTCACCGCGAACTGAACGTAACCCAGCCGCTGGACGACTATGGCCAACAGATGGCTGGCGAACACACCGACCTCTGCGGCTACATCTTCATGCAGAAATCACCCTCCTGTGGCCTGGAACGAGTCAAGGTCTATCAGGACAATGGCATGCCCATCGATGGCGGCGGACGCGGTATCTACGCCCAGGCGTTTTGTACCCGCCATCCCAATCTACCGGTGGAAGAAGACGGTCGTCTCAATGACCCGGTACTGCGGGAAAACTTCCTGACCCGAGTCTTCGTCTACGCCACCTGGCAACAGTTGCTGGCCGAAGGCATGACCCGCCACCGCCTGCTGGTATTCCACTCGCGCTACAAATACCTGCTGATGGCCCACAGCCCGGCCCACTACAAAAGCCTCGGCCACCTGCTGGGCAGCATGAGCAAAAATGCCGACCTCAACCAACTGAGTGCAGTCTATTTCAGTGAGCTGATGACGGCGATGAAAAAATGCGCCACCCGCGGTACCCACACTAACGTGCTGCAACACATCAGCGGTTACCTCAAGCAGGCCATCAGCGCCGAAGACAAACAGGAAGTGCAGACCGTCATCGGCCAATACCGCCACGGCATCGTGCCGCTGGTGGTGCCGATGACCTTGCTCAAACACCACTTTCGCCAACATCCGGACCGCTACATAGCGCAGCAGGCTTACCTGCAACCGCACCCGGAAAACCTCAGCCTGCGTAATGCGATTTAACCCATGAACACTCTTGAGCAAGACCTTACCGAACCCGGCGAAAACTTTGCCCAGGCCCTGGAGCAAGGCTGGCTGCCGATTCGCGAAGTGGCGCGCCAGACCGGTGTCAACGCCGTAACCCTGCGCGCCTGGGAACGGCGTTACGGCCTGATCGTGCCGCAACGCACGCCCAAGGGGCATCGACTGTTCTCCGCCGATCACGTGCAACGCATCCACACCATCCTCACATGGCTTAATCGTGGCGTACCGGTCAGCCAGGTCAAACAACTGATCGACACCGCACAAACCGTCGACGACAGCGTAGAAAACGAATGGCATAGCCTGCGCCAACATTTGCTAATAGCCATCAGCCAACTGGCCGAGCGCCGGGTGGACGATGCCTTCAACCAGGCCATGGCGCTGTACCCGCCGCGTACCCTGTGCGAGCAGCTGTTGCTGCCGCTGCTCAAGGAACTTGAACAACGCTGGCAAGGGCAATTCGGTGCGCAAATGGAGCGGGTGTTTTTCCATTCCTGGCTGCGCAGCAAGTTCGGCGCCCGGATGTACCACAACAACCGTCAGCTCAATGGTGCGCCGTTGTTGTTGATCAATCACTCGGACCTGCCACTGGAACCCCACTTGTGGTTGACCGCCTGGCTGGCCAGCAGCGCCGACTGCCCTGTAGAGGTCTTCGACTGGCCACTGCCCGCCGGCGAACTGGCCCTGGCCGTCGAGCATTTGCAGCCCCGTGCGGTGCTGCTTTACTCGAGCAAGGCCATCAATTTGATGGCCTTGGCGAAACTCCTGAGCGGCGTCAGTTGCCCTACCTTAATGGCCGGACCAACGGTATGCATCCACCAGGCCGAGTTATCCGTATTAACCCATGACATCCCTGAATTATTCCTGGCCGAAGACCCGTTGTCGGCCCATCAGGCATTGATCCAGCGTGGACTTCTCTAAATGCACTTGACCTGGCTGCGCACCGACCTGCGCCTGCATGACAACACCGCCCTCACTGCCGCAAGCCAGCGAGGCTCAACGGCAGCTGTCTACCTGATCACCCCCGATCAATGGCTTGCCCATGACGATGCACCGTGCAAGGTGGATTTCTGGCTGCGCAACCTGCAGGCCTTGAGCCAAGCCCTGGCTGAATTGAACATCCCACTGCTGATCCGTCATGCCGCAACGTGGGATCAGGCGCCGCAGGTGCTGGCGCAATTGTGCCAGGAGCTATCGATCGAGTCGGTCCACGTCAACGAAGAATATGGCATCCATGAAAGCCGTCGCGACGCAGCCGTCGCCCAGACGCTGGAGGGCCAGGGCGTCACCTTCCACCGCTACTTGGACCAGTTGCTGTTCCAACCCGGCAGCGTGCTGACCAAGACCGGTACTTACTTCCAGGTGTTCAGCCAGTTTCGCAAAGTCTGTTACAACCGCCTGCACAGCGCCCTGCCCCGATTGGTGGCAACGCCCAGGACGCAAACTGTATTGGACCTGAAAAGCGATCCGGTCCCTGAGCACGTCAGCGGTTTCGCCACGCCCAGCGAAGGCCTGCGTACCCTGTGGCCAGCGGGTGAAAACGAGGCGCGGCGCCGCCTGGAGCAATTCGCCGACGGGCAGATCAGCAACTACAAGCACGAGCGAGACTTCCCGGCCAAGCCCGGCACTAGCCAGTTGTCCGCCTACCTGGCCGCCGGTGTGGTCTCGCCGCGCCAGTGCCTGCACGCTGCACTGCAAAGCAACCGAGGTGAGTTTGAAAGCGGCGATATTGGCGCTATTACCTGGATCAACGAATTGCTGTGGCGCGAGTTCTACAAACACATCCTGGTGGGCTATCCACGGGTCTCCCGCCACCGCGCCTTTCGCCCCCAAACCGAAGCTGTGGCCTGGCGCCACGCACCTGAAGACCTGGCCGCCTGGCAGCAAGCCCGCACCGGCCTGCCGATCATCGACGCAGCCATGCGCCAGTTGCTGGAAACAGGCTGGATGCACAACCGCCTGCGCATGGTGGTGGCGATGTTCCTCACCAAGAACCTGTTGATCGACTGGCGCGAAGGCGAGCGCTTCTTCATGCGTCACTTGATTGATGGCGACCTGGCGGCCAACAACGGTGGCTGGCAGTGGAGTTCATCCACCGGCACCGACTCGGCGCCTTATTTCCGAATTTTCAGCCCGCTGAGCCAGTCGGAAAAATTCGACGGTGAAGGACGTTTTATCAAGCACTGGCTGCCGCAGCTGGCCACTCTGAACAAAAAAGAAGTGCATAACCCCGATGCCCTCGGCGGCCTGTTTGGCGTGGCCGACTACCCGCGGCCGATTGTCGACTTGAAGAAGTCCCGGGAACGCGCCCTGGCGGCCTTTCGCAGCCTACCATCGCGCCAATCGGCTGAGGGGGTGTATGAGTGATTTCCTGCGCCGGTTTGCCCATGCCTTCGCGACCCTGGACAAACACAACCTGCACCTGCTCGACAGCTTGTACAGCAAGGACATCACGTTCACCGACCCGCTGCACGAGGTCCAGGGGCTGACGGCACTGCATGCCTATTTCACCGGGCTGTACGACAACGTCAGTCAGCTGCATTTTGATTTCCACGGCTTCGACCAAGTGGCCGAGGGCGAAGGTTATCTGCGCTGGGAAATGAGTTTTTGCCACACGCGCCTGGCCAAGGGCCAACTGATTCGGGTGGAGGGCTGCTCGCACCTGCTGTGGCGCGACAAGGTTTACCGACACCGAGATTACTTCGATGCGGGCGCGCTGCTTTATGAACACTTGCCGCTAATCGGCCGGGTTGTCAGTTGGCTGAAAAGGAGAATGGGATGAGCCCTACACCGCCTCGTCGTTATTGGTTGACCGGCGCCAGCAGTGGCATCGGTGCCGCCCTGGCCGAAGAGCTGCTCAACAGCGGCGCTCATGTGGCGATCAGCTCGCGCGCCAAAGCGCCGCTGGAGCAGCTTGATCAGAAATATCCGGGGCAAGTGCTGGTGGTGGCGGGCGACTTGACCAACAGCCAAACAGTGCGCGAGATCGGTGAGCATATCGCCGTGGTCTGGGGTTCCCTGGACACGGTGATTCTCAATGCGGGCACCTGCGAATACGTCGACGCCAGGCAGTTTGACTCCTCGATCATCGAGCATGTGGTTCGCACCAACCTGCTGGCCAGCAGTTACTGCATCGAGGCGGCCTTGCCGCTGTTGCGCGCCGGTCATACACCGCATCTGGTGGGCGTCGCCAGCGCCGTGACCTATTTGCCGATGCCACGGGCCGAGGCCTACGGCGCGTCCAAGGCCGGCCTGCGCTACCTGTTTGAATCCCTGCGTATCGACCTATCGCCTGAAGGCATTGATGTCACCGTGATCAGCCCAGGCTTTGTCGACACACCTATGACTGCCCGCAACGACTTCCCGATGCCCTTGAACTGGCCGGTAGACAAGGCCGCCCGGCATATTTTCGCCAAGCTGAACAATCGCCCACTGGAGATCGCCTTCCCCGCGCTGTTTATCGCCGCCTTGTGGCCGCTATCGAAACTGCCAAACCGCGCGCAACTGATCATCGGCAAGCGCATGTTACGCAGCCCGCCGCCTCATAAGGACGACCTGTGAAGATCGCCATTATCGGCAGTGGCATTTCTGGGCTGACCAGTGCCTACCTGCTCAGTCGTCGCCACGACATTGCGCTGTTCGAAGCCGGCGAGCGCATCGGCGGTCATACCCACACGGTGAACGTGACCGTAGAAGATGAACAGTACGCAGTGGACACCGGCTTTATCGTGTTCAACGACTGGACCTACCCCAACTTCATTCGCTTGCTCGGGCAGATTGGCGTGTCGTTCAAGCCCACCGAGATGAGCTTTTCGGTATGCGACCAGAACGAAGGCTTTGAGTACAACGGCAACAGCCTCAACAGCCTGTTCGTCCAGCGCCGCAACATTCTCTCCCCCGGTTTCTGGGGCATGTTGCGCGATATCCTGCGCTTCAATCGCCAGGCACCGCTGGATCTGCAAGAGCAGCGCATCAGCGCCGAGATGACCCTGGGCGAGTACTTGCAGGCCGGCAACTACGGCCCGCGCTTTATCCGCCATTACATCGTGCCCATGGGCGCGGCGATCTGGTCGATGTCGCTGGCGGACATGCTTGGTTTTCCGCTGCAATTTTTCGTGCGGTTCTTCAAGAACCACGGCCTGCTGTCGGTCAACAACCGGCCGCAATGGTGCGTGATCGAGGGCGGTTCCAACGGCTATATCGAGCCGCTGAGCGTGTCCTTTCGCGAACAGATTCGCCTCAATTGCCCAGTGAGCCGCGTGGAGCGCACCACTGAAGGCGTGATCCTCCACAGCGTCGCTGGCAGCGAACAGTTCGACAAAGTGGTCTTCGCCTGCCACAGCGACCAGGCCCTGCTCCTGCTGGGTGACCCTAGCCTGGCCGAGCAGCAGATCCTCGGCGCGATGCCCTACGCCGATAATGACGTGGTCCTGCACACCGACATTCGTTTGCTGCCGGATCGTAAATTGGCCTGGGCCAGTTGGAACTACCGGCTGGACGGTAACGCCCACAAGCAGGCGGCTGTCACTTACGACATGAACATCCTGCAAGGCATCGAGAGTTCGACCACCTTCTGCGTCAGCCTCAACCAGACGGCGATGATCAACCCCCTGAAAATCCTTGCCCGATACACCTACGCCCATCCGCAATACAGCCTGGCCGCCGTGGCCGCGCAAGCCCGCTGGGAAGAGTTGCATGGCACCCGGCACACCTATTATTGCGGCGCCTACTGGGCCAATGGTTTTCATGAAGACGGCGTAGTCAGCGCCCTGCGCGTGGCCCAGGCCTTTGGGGAAACCCTGTGAACAGCGCCCTGTACAGCGGCTGGATTGCCCACCGACGGTTTACGCCCAAGGCTCATGCCTTTCGCTACCGGATCGGCCTGCTGTACCTGGACCTCAGCGAACAGGATCACGTATTGCAGCTCTCGCCCCTGGCCGGCACAGGCCGCTTTGCGCCCTTTGCCTTTCGCCAGCAAGACTATCTGCGTGAATTCACCCGCCACGGCATGAGCTTGACCGCCGCGGTGCAGCAAGAAATTGGCAAGGCGCTGGGGTATGTGCCCCAAGGCGGTATCTGCCTGCTAACCCAGGCTCGCAGTTGGGGCCTGGCGTTTAATCCGGTGAGTTTTTTCTACTGTTTCGAAGCCGATGGGCGGCTGGCGGCGATCCTCTGCGAAGTCACCAACACTCCCTGGCGCGAGCGCTACCACTACGTGCTGCCAGCTCAGGCGCTAGCGGCCGATGAGCATCAACACTTTGCCGTAGCCAAGGCGTTTCATGTCTCGCCGTTCCTGCCAAGGGACCTGGAATACCGCATGAGCTTCAGCCCGCCCACCACAAGACTCGGCGTGCACATGGCCGACTGGCAAGGCGAGGTCAAAGTGTTCGACGCCACCTTGAGCCTGCAACGCGAGGCCCTCGATCGATCCAGCCTGCACCGTTACCTGTGGCGCTTCCCCTGGATGACCGCCAAGACCTGCCTGGCGATTTACTGGCAAGCCCTGCGCCTGCTGTTTAAACGCACGCCGATTTTTCCCCACCAGGCCGCCGATGGCGCCTCACGAACTGCAGTTGGGTATACCAAGGATCGCCGCCATGAAATCCCCTAGCTTATCGGTCAAATCCAGTCGTTTAAACGTTAACGGCATGACCGGCGCCTTGTTGCGCAAGGCTGTGCTGCGCCAATTCGGTAACCTTCGTCACGGCCAGTTGGTGGTGATCGAAGACGGCGAGCGACAAGTCTTCGGTGCTCGAGAAGCGCACCTGCTGGGGGAAATCCAGATCCTTGACTCGGCCGTATGGGGCCTGGTGGCGGCCAACGGCTCCATCGGTGCCGGCGAGGCGTTTATTCATGGTTACTGGAGCAGCCCGGACCTGACCGCCGTAGTGCGCGTGATGGTCAGCAACCTCGATGTACTCGATGCTCTTGAAGGCGGCCTGGCGAAACTGGCGCGGCCCTTCACCCAAGGCCTGCACTGGCTCAACCGCAATACCCGCAAGGGCTCACAGAAGAACATCGCCGCACATTACGACCTGGGCAATGATTTATTCGAAGAGTTTCTCGACCCAACCATGATGTATTCGGCCGCACAGTTCCTTACTGCCGACGACACCCTGGAACAGGCACAACTGAACAAGCTGGAACGTATCTGCCAGAAACTGGCGCTCAAGCCTTCGGATCACCTGCTGGAAATCGGCACTGGCTGGGGCAGCATGGCGCTGTACGCCGCGCAGCACTATGGCTGCAAGGTCACCACTACGACCTTGTCCAAGGAGCAGTTTGCCTACACCGAAAAGCGCATTGAAGCACTGGGTTTGCACAATCAGGTGACGCTGCTGTTGCAGGATTATCGCGACCTCACCGGGCAATACGACAAACTGGTGTCGATCGAGATGATCGAAGCCGTGGGCCATCGTTTCCTGGCGACTTACTTCAAGCAGTGCGCGCAGTTGCTCAAGAGCGACGGCCTGATGCTGCTGCAAGCCATCACCATCCGCGAGCAACGCTACGAACAGGCCAAGAGCAGCGTGGACTTTATCCAGCGTTACATCTTCCCCGGCGGCGCCCTGCCCAGCGTGCAAAAAATGCTGGACATCGTCAGCCGCGACACCGACATGAACCTGCTACACATGGAAGACTTCGGCCTGCACTACGCGCGAACCCTGCGCCTGTGGCATGAGAGCTTTCGCCGCGCCCATGGCCGCCTGATGGAACTGGGCTACGACGAATACTTTCTGCGCCTGTGGGAGTTTTACCTGTGCTACTGCGAAGGCGGTTTCATGGAGCGCACCATCGGCACGGCACAATTGCTGCTGGCCAAGCCCTCGGCGGTAACCCAACCCTTACTCGGCCGCTTTAATGCTTAAAAAGCTGGCGAATGCCGTGCTGTTTCAGTGCGGCTGGTTTGCCTGCGTCATTGGCGGTGACAGTCTGTGGTTGCTGGTGGGGTTGGCGGTATTGGCTATCCATCTGCTGTGGATAAGTTCATATGCCAGAGAAGGAGGACTTATTCTCTACGTCACTTTGGCTGGCACGGCGCTTGACACGCTATTACGCAGTTTGGGCGTGTTTCAGTTCAGCGAACCTGGCCCATTGATTCCTTTCTGGCTGATCCTGCTGTGGGCGCTATTAGCCACCACTCTGCGTCATTGTCTGGCCTGGACAGCACGCCCCTGGTGGCGCGCCAGCCTGCTAGGGGCGCTGGGCGGGCCGCTGTCTTACTACGCCGGCAGCCAATTGACTGGCGTGATTTTCCCTTACGGTACCGGGCCAACGCTTGTTGGGCTGGGGTTGCTCTGGGCGCTGTTTTTTAGAGGGCTACACCGGATAGCACAGTAACGTCCGTCAGAGCTTTCACACCGATGCAGCGCTGTTGCCTTACACTGCGCGTCTATGACCACCATTCCCCACACTCAAATTGCCGAACCCGCCGTCACCTGCTCCACCTGCGCCGCGTGCTGCTGCCAGTTGGAAGTCATGCTGATCACCGATACCGGTGTGCCTGAACGTTTTATCGACACTGACGATTGGGGCGGCGAAGTCATGCTGCGCCTGGACGATGGCTGGTGCGCGGCGCTGGATCGCAACACAATGATGTGCAGCATCTACGAGAAGCGCCCGCTGATCTGCCGTGAGTTCGAGATGGGTGCGCCGGAGTGCATCGACGAGCGCCAGGGGATTGCGACGATGTATCGCTGATCTTCGATCAGATGTGGAAGCCTATCTGTGTTTGGCCGCAATCGCAGCCAAACCGAACAAGCGCTTCATAAGAAGCATTCCTTCCGAACGAAGTTCGTATGATTTTGTACAGGCTAACTTCCTATAGAAGTCAGTGCAAAAAGAACGTGACCTCACGAACTTTTCACAAGACAAAACTTCGTACAACACCTGAAGACTTCCATAGTGTTGGTAGGATTTTTCTCAGGTGTTCCGGATCACCACTCGTCCAGAATTGCGCCGTCCGAGGATTGCCCTCGGCCAACAATCCGCGCTCACCCAAAAGCCGCTGCAACTGACGTGCAACCGCCGCCCCGGTGTCGATCAGGATGATCGTGGGCGGTAGCAGTTGCGCCAACAGTGGCTTGAGAAAGGGATAGTGAGTGCAGCCCAGAATAATGGTGTCGCAACCAGCCTCGACCAGCGGTTCGACATAACCTTGCAACAGCAGGCGCAAGGCAGGGCTGCGCAGGTCGCCCGTTTCGATCAGCTCCACCAGACCCGGACACGGCTGGGTAATCACCCGCACATCGGTGGCAAAGCGGTCCAGCAACGCGGCGAACTTGGCGCTCTGCAGCGTGCCGGTGGTCGCCAGCACGCCGACCACGCCACTGCGGGTAGCCGCCGCAGCCGGTTTGACGGCGGGCTCCATGCCCACCAGCGGCCAATCGGGAAAATCCCGCCGCAGATCAGCGACAGCAGCCACGGTCGCGGTGTTGCACGCGATCACAAAGGCCTTGGCACCCTGCTCGCGGAAAAATCCGGCGATCAGCCGAGAGCGTTCGCGAATAAATTCCGGAGTTTTCTCGCCATAGGGAATGTGCCCGCAATCGGCCACGTACAGCAGTGACTCATGGGGCAACAGGCGCTGGATTTCGTCCAGCACCGACAGGCCGCCGACACCGGAGTCGAACACACCAATCGGCGCGTCCTTAACCATGTCGGGTACCGCAGACGCTGCAACCCGGATCGCGCTTGACCCGCAACTCACGAAAACGCGTGGTCAAGGCATCGATCAACAACAGCCGCCCTACCAGCGGCTCACCGAAACCGGCCAGCAGCTTCAGCGCTTCCAAGGCTTGCAGGCTGCCTACCAAACCCACCAGAGGGCCGATCACGCCGGCTTCGCTGCAAGTCAGTTCGGCTTCGCTGCCGTGCCCGTATAAACAGTGGTAACACGGACTTTCGGCGCGCCGGGGGTCGAACACCGAAAGCTGACCGTCCAGACGAATCGCCGCACCGCTGACCAGCGGTTTACCGGCAGCCACGCAGGCGGCATTTACCGCTTCGCGGGTGGAGAAATTGTCGGAGCAATCCAGCACCACGTCTACCGCAGCCACGGCGGCGGCCAGGGAATCGGCGTCCATAGCGGTGCGATGGGCGACCAATTGGATCTCGGGATTGATCGCGCCCAGGCGGCGGATGGCCGAATCGACTTTGGTAAGACCCACACTGTCGGTGTCGTGGATGATCTGGCGTTGCAGGTTGGTCAGGTCGACGGTGTCGAAATCCGCCAAATGCAGTTCACCAACGCCGGCTGCCGCGAGGTACAAGGCAACCGGTGCCCCCAGGCCGCCGAGGCCGACAATCAGCGCACGACTATTTTTCAGGCGCAACTGGCCGTCGATGTCAACATGCTGCAACAGAATCTGCCGGCTATAGCGCAACAGCTCCTGATCGGTCAGCACGGCCGGCGTCCCAGGCTGATGCGTTCATGGCCGCCGAGGTCGATGCGGCTCTGGACCTCTTCGAAGCCTTGCGCCAGCAACAGGTCGCGAACGGCCTGGGCCTGGTCATAACCATGCTCCAGCAGCAGCCAGCCGCCGGCATCCAGATGCACGGGTGCCTGAGCGATGATCAGGCGCAGGTCGTCCAAGCCATCGTGGCCGGCCACCAAGGCGCTGGCCGGCTCGAAACGCACATCACCGGCAGCCAAGTGCGGGTCGGTGTCGGCGATATACGGCGGGTTACTGATGATCAGGTCGTAGGTGTGATCTTTCAGGGCGCTGAACCAATGGCTGCTCAGCACCGTAGCGTTGTTCAGGTGCAGGCGCTGGCGATTACGCTCGGCGAGGGCCACTGCTTCGAGCACGCGGTCGACCGCAGTGATTTTCCAATCCGGACGCTCGCTGGCCAGAGCCAGGGCAATAGCACCACTGCCAGTGCCCAAGTCCAGGACATTGGCCGGCGTGGCGGGCAGTAATTCCAGGGCGGCTTCCACCAACATCTCGGTTTCCGGACGCGGGATCAGCGTGTGCGGTGCCACTTCCAGGTCCAGCTTCCAGAACCCTTGCTGGCCGAGGATATAGGCCACGGGCTCGCCGCTACGGCGGCGTTGCAGGTAGCTGGCGAAGGTCAGCGCGGCTTCG
Organism: Pseudomonas sp. HY7a-MNA-CIBAN-0227; assembly: GCF_040310325.1. Lineage (NCBI taxonomy): Bacteria > Pseudomonadati > Pseudomonadota > Gammaproteobacteria > Pseudomonadales > Pseudomonadaceae > Pseudomonas > Pseudomonas sp. HY7a-MNA-CIBAN-0227. The sequence goes on from NZ_JBEOPT010000019.1 coordinate 87,009, forward strand.
CTGCTGACGATCTTTTCCGGCCAGGTGTGCAGGTAGCTGCGAGACTTGCCCAGGGCCGCGGCCAGTAGCAATTCCACATCCAGGCGCGCGGTGGGCGAGTCAGGCAACTCGGCGGCGCGTAACAAACTAGCAATAATGGTCATTTATTCACCTATCGCTGCCAGTTGGTCGGCCTGGTATTCGGCCAGTAACGGCTCGATCACCGCATCCACGCCACCGGCAAGAATTTCATCCAAGGAGTACAGGGTCAGGTTGACCCGGTGATCGGTAACCCGGCCCTGGGCAAAGTTGTAGGTACGGATGCGCTCGGAACGGTCACCGGAGCCCACCAGCAATTTGCGCTCGCTGGCAATCGCATTGGCGGCGGCGCTGGTCTGCTGGTCATTGAGCTTGGCCGACAGCCAGGACATCGCACGCGCTCGGTTCTTGTGCTGGGAACGTTCTTCCTGGCACTCCACCACAATGCCCGACGGCAAGTGGGTGATACGGATCGCCGAGTCGGTCTTGTTGACGTGCTGGCCGCCAGCACCCGATGAACGGTAGGTGTCGACACGCAAGTCCGCCGAGTTGATCTCGATGGCTTCCTGCTCGTCCGGCTCAGGCAACACCGCCACGGTGCAAGCCGATGTGTGAATGCGGCCCTGGGATTCAGTGGCCGGAACCCGCTGTACGCGGTGAGCGCCAGATTCGAATTTCAGCTTGCCGTAGACGTTGTCGCCTTCAATCCGGGCGATGACCTCTTTATAGCCGCCATGTTCACCGATGTTCTCGGACAAGATCTCGACACGCCAGCCGCGGCGTTCGGCATAGCGCGAATACATGCGAAACAGGTCCCCGGAGAAGATCGCCGCTTCGTCACCGCCAGTGCCGGCGCGGATTTCCAGGAATACGTTGCGCCCATCGTTGGGGTCCTTGGGCAGCAACATGCGTTGCAGGTCGCCTTCCAGTTCGATCAGCCTGTCCTTGGCTTCGCGCACTTCTTCAACGGCCATTTCGCGCATGTCCGGATCGCTGTCCTTGAGCAACGCCTGGGCGCCTTCGAGGTCAGCCTGAACCTTGAGCAGCTGTGTATAGATGGCCACAATGGGTTCAACTTCCGCGTATTCCTTGGAATAGGTGCGGAACTTGTTTTGATCGGAGATGACTTCGCCATCGCCGAGCAAGGCGGTCAGTTCCTCGAAACGATCCTGGATCATGTCCAGCTTATTGAGCAGTGACGCTTTCATTGCGGTTTTTTATCCGAAGCCGACGTGCCCTCATTGAGGGCAAAGAGTTCCTGGGCCATGGCCAGCGCATCGAGGCGGCCTTCGGCAGTCAGTTTTTTAAGCTGCACGCTTGGGGCGTGCAGCAATTTGTTGGTGAGGCCACGGGCCAGGTGCATCAGCACGTCTTCGGCGCTGCTGCCGTTGGCCAGCATGCGCTGGGCCTTGATCAATTCCTCATCCCGCAGGCGCTCGCCCTGCTGGCGGTAAGCCTTGAGCACATCGACGGCGGCCAGTTCACGCAGGCGCACCATGAAGTCATCGGCGCCGGCGCTGACCATTTCCTCAGCCGCCTGGGCTGCGCCCTGGCGGCTCTTGAGGTTTTCAGCGACCACTTCGTGGAGATCGTCGACGCTATAGAGGTAAACGTCGTCCAACTCGCCGACTTCAGGCTCGATATCCCGGGGAACGGCGATATCCACCATGAAGATCGGCTTGTGCTTGCGCAGCTTCAAAGCGCTCTCTACCGCGCCTTTACCGAGGATCGGCAACTGACTGGCGGTGGAACTGATCACGATGTCGCTGCGCACCAGTTCGGCGGGGATTTCCGAGAGCAACACCGCATGAGCGCCGAACTGCTCGGCGAGGATACTGGCACGTTCCAGGGTACGGTTGGCCACGACGATCCGCTTGACCCCCAGCTCATGCAGGTGGCGGGCGACCAGGGTGATAGTTTCGCCGGCGCCGATCAGCAGCGCCTGGCTGCGTTGCAAGTCGCTGAAGATCTGCTTGGCCAGGCTGACAGCGGCAAATGCCACGGAGACCGGGTTTTCGCCGATGGCGGTATCGGTGCGCACCTGTTTGGCCGAGTTAAACGTGGCCTGAAACAAACGCCCCAGCAGCGGGCCAATGGTCCCGGCTTCACGGGCCACGGCGTAGGCCGATTTCATCTGGCCGAGAATTTGCGGTTCGCCCAATACCAGCGAATCGAGCCCGGAGGCGACCCGCATCATGTGACGAACTGCCGCATCTTCTTCGTGCACATAAGCACTCGTGCGCAGCTCTTCAAGGCTCAAATGGTGGTAATCAGCCAGCCAGCGCAACACCACATCCACCGAAAGATGTTCCTGCTCTATATAGAGCTCGCTGCGATTGCAGGTGGAAAGGATCGCAGCTTCGCGGCTGTCAGTGAGCCGGCAGAGCTGCTGCAAGGCCTCAACCAACTGCTCCGGGGTAAACGCCACGCGCTCGCGGACGTCTACAGAAGCAGTCTTGTGGTTAATACCCAGAGCAAGGAAGGCCATTCAATATCGCTGATGATGTCGAGAGGCCGACAATTGTCCTACTTCGCCTGATTCAGAACAACCATTGCCGTCTATTGCCCTGGTAGCTTACGCCTATAAAAGGCCATCTGTGGAGCGTGCACGCTCGTGATGGTCGTTAACGATGACGCGGGCTTACTGAATAAAACGCGTTGCCCTCAGGTTCTTCGCGAGCAAGCTCGCGCCTACACGGTTATGTTTGGCCGAAGGCTTGTGTCATGATGATCCGACCGCAGGTTAGTCGTCCTCTTCCTATATGAATAGATCTTCCGCGTTGCTCCTTGCTTTTGTCTTCCTCAGCGGCTGCCAGGCCATGGCTCCCGTATCGCCGGACGGTTCGCCACCGGTAGAAGACAGCACTCCCACCCCTGAAAAGCCCAAGGTTTACTCCTCGTTCAGTGAAGAGACGGTATTCAGTCTGCTGAGTGCGGAGCTGGCCGGCCAGCGCAATCGTTTCGACATTGCCCTGGATAACTACGTGACCCAGGCCATCAATACCCAGGACCCAGGTATTTCCGAGCGGGCGTTTCGCATTGCCGAGTACCTGGGCGCCGACCAGGCCGCGTTGGACAGTGCGCTGATCTGGGCGAAAAACGCCCCGGACGACCTTGAAGCCCAACGTGCAGCGGCGATCCAACTGGCTCGCGCCGGGCGCTATGACGACTCCATGATCTATATGGAGAAAGTATTGCAGGGCAAGGGTGACACCCACTTCGACTTCCTCGCGCTGTCGGCTGCCGACACCGACCAGGACACTCGCACCGGCCTGATGAAGAGTTTCGACCGGCTGCTGCAAAAGCACCCGAAGAATGGCCAGCTGATTTTCGGCAAGGCCTTGTTGTTGCAACAGGATGACGAAGCCGAGGCCGCCTTGAAGCTGCTGGAGCGCAACCCACCGGAAGACGGTGAAGTCGCCCCACTGCTGCTGCGGGCGCGCCTGCTGCAAAACCTCAATCGCGGCAAGGAAGCCTTGCCGTTGCTGGAAAAAAGCATCAAGAAGTACCCGGACGACAAGCGCCTGCGCCTGACTTACGCCCGCATGTTGGTGGAGCAGGACCGCATGGAGGATGCCAAGGTAGAGTTCGCCAGCCTCGTCCAGCAATATCCGGATGATGACGAACTGCGCTACTCCCTGGCGCTGGTCTGCCTGGAGGCCAAGGCCTGGGATGAGGCCAAGGGCTACCTGGAAGACCTGATCGCCCGGGAAAGCCATGTCGACTCGGCGCACCTGAACCTGGGGCGTATCGCTGAAGAGCGCAACGACCCGCAAGGCGCGTTGATCGAGTACGCCCAGGTCGGCCCCGGCAATGACTACCTGCCAGCCCAATTGCGTCAGGCCGATATCCTGATGAACAACGGCCGCACCGATGAAGCGGAAAAACGTCTGACGGCGGCACGGGATGCAGAGCCGGACTACGCCATCCAGCTCTACCTGATCCAGGCAGAGACCTTGTCGGCCAACAATCAGGGCGATCGCGCCTGGAAAGTACTGCAGCAAGCACTGCTGCAATACCCCGACGACCTGAACCTTCTGTACACCCGCGCCATGCAAGCAGAAAAACGCAATGACCTGGCGCAGATGGAAAAAGACCTGCGCCTGATCATCAAGCGTGACCCGGACAACGCCATGGCACTGAACGCCCTGGGTTACACCTTGTCTGACCGTACAACGCGCTATGCCGAGGCCAAGGTCCTGATCGAGCAGGCTCACCAGCTCAACCCGGAAGATCCGGCCGTGCTCGACAGCCTGGGCTGGGTGAATTACCGCCTGGGCAACCTGGACGAAGCCGAACGCCTGCTGCGCCAAGCCCTTGAGCGATTCCCCGACCAGGAAGTCGCCGCTCACCTGGGCGAAGTGCTCTGGGCCAACGGCAAACAGCGCGAAGCCAGACAAATCTGGAAGAAGTTCCTCAAGGAACAACCCGAAAGCCCTATCCTGCGCAGCACCATCAAGCGCCTGACCGGATCCGAGACCCTTTAAGATTATGTTTTTGCGCCACGTCATCGTTTTCAGCTTTATCGCCCTGCTCGCCGGTTGCGCGGGTTTCGGCGCACGCGAGTCCGTCGAAGGCCAGGGCAACCTAGCACAGTGGCGACAGCACAAAGATCAACTGAACAGCCTCGACGGCTGGCAGATCAGCGGCAAGGTCGGGATTCGCGCACCGAAGGACTCAGGCAGTGGCACCCTGTTCTGGCTGCAACGCCAGGATTACTACGACATCCGACTTTCCGGCCCCCTGGGACGTGGCGCTGCACGCCTGACCGGCCGACCGGGGCAAGTGAGCCTCGAAGTCGCCAACCAGGGCCGCTATGAAGCGCCGAACCCCGAAGGTCTTCTGGAAGAACAACTGGGCTGGAAATTACCAGTGTCGCATCTGGTGTGGTGGGTTCGCGGGCTGCCCGCACCCGACAGCAAGAGCCGCTTGAGCCTCAATGGCGACAGCCGCCTGGCCACGCTGGAACAGGATGGCTGGCAGGTCGAGTACTTGAGCTATGTTGAACAGAACGGTTACTGGCTACCCGAGCGCATCAAACTGCATGGTACTGACCTTGACCTCACGCTGGTGATCAAGGACTGGCAACCACGCAAGCTGGGGCAATAACATGACGGCAAAGCGCCTGACCCTACCTGCTCCAGCCAAGCTCAACTTGATGCTGCACATTCTTGGTCGCCGTGAAGACGGTTACCACGAACTGCAGACGCTGTTTCAATTTCTTGACTACGGCGATGAGCTGACCTTCGTTGTACGCGATGATGGCGTGATTCAACTGCACACCGCATTCGAGGGAGTACCCCACGACAGCAACCTGATCGTGAAGGCAGCAAAAAAACTTCAGGAACAATCCGGCTGCGCGCTGGGCATTGATATCTGGATCGACAAGATCCTGCCCATGGGCGGCGGAATCGGCGGTGGCAGCTCCAACGCCGCCACCACCCTGCTCGGTCTGAACCACCTGTGGCAACTGGGCTGGGACGAGGATCGTCTGGCTACGCTGGGCCTGACACTGGGCGCAGACGTCCCGGTTTTCGTCCGTGGACACGCCGCTTTTGCCGAGGGAGTGGGGGAAAAACTCACCCCTGTAGACCCCGAAGAACCTTGGTATGTCGTGCTTGTTCCGCAAGTATCTGTAAGTACAGCAGAAATTTTTTCAGATCCACTGTTGACACGTAACTCTCCTCCCATTAAAGTGCGCCCCGTTCCCAAGGGAAACAGTCGGAATGACTGCTTACCGGTTGTAGCAAGGCGTTACCCAGATGTACGTAACGCTTTGAATTTGTTAGGTAAATTTACCGAAGCAAAATTAACCGGAACTGGAAGTTGTGTGTTTGGGGGCTTCCCAAACAAAGCTGAAGCTGATAAAGTCTCGGCCCTTCTTACAGAGACCCTTACAGGGTTTGTAGCAAAAGGAAGCAACGTTTCGATGTTGCATCGCAAGCTGCAAAGTCTGCTCTAAAAGGAACCGAGTGCTGGGCACTCGTTGCAACAAATACAGGGGCGTCGCCAAGCGGTAAGGCAGCAGGTTTTGATCCTGCCATGCGTTGGTTCGAATCCAGCCGCCCCTGCCATTTTCGTATACTCATCCAGGTTACCCTCAGCCTTCAGGTACTGCGCGTGTCCAAGATGATGGTCTTTACGGGGAACGCCAACCCCGATCTGGCTCGGCGTGTTGTACGTCAGCTGCATATCCCTCTCGGTGACATCTCTGTCGGTAAATTCTCCGACGGCGAAATTACAGCCGAGATCAATGAAAACGTCCGCGGTAAAGATGTCTTCATTATTCAGCCGACTTGCGCTCCGACCAACGATAACCTGATGGAACTCGTCGTGATGGCTGATGCCTTCCGCCGCTCCTCAGCGACTCGAATCACAGCTGTAATCCCTTACTTTGGTTATGCCCGTCAGGATCGCCGTCCGCGTTCCGCACGTGTGGCTATCAGCGCGAAAGTCGTTGCTGACATGCTGACCGTGGTAGGCATCGACCGTGTTCTCACGGTTGACCTGCACGCTGACCAAATCCAGGGGTTCTTCGATATTCCAGTAGATAACATCTACGGCTCCCCCGTCCTGGTGGATGACATCGAAGACCAGCGCTTTGAAAATCTGATGATCGTGTCCCCGGACATTGGCGGCGTCGTGCGTGCACGTGCTGTTGCCAAGTCCCTGGGCGTGGATCTCGGGATCATCGACAAACGCCGTGAGAAAGCCAATCACTCTGAAGTGATGCATATCATCGGTGATGTCGAAGGGCGCACCTGTATTCTGGTCGATGACATGGTCGACACCGCCGGCACCCTGTGCCACGCGGCGAAAGCCTTGAAAGAGCACGGTGCAGCCAAAGTCTTTGCCTACTGCACACACCCTGTGCTGTCGGGTCGGGCGATCGAGAACATCGAGAACTCAATGCTGGACGAACTGGTGGTGACCAACACCATCCCGTTGTCCGCTGCTGCTCAAGCCTGTTCGCGTATCCGTCAACTGGATATCGCACCGGTAGTTGCCGAGGCGGTTCGCCGCATCAGCAACGAAGAATCGATCAGTGCGATGTTCCGTTAAGGGTCAACCCTTGGCGTCATCCCACTGACGAAAAGCGCCCCGCCCCAGCATATTGTTGGGGCGGGGCTTTTTTGCCCATATCGCCTTTAGCGCTGGTCGCAAACGCTGGGGCGAATGTGGTTATTTTGGAGATACAACATGAACGATTTTACTCTGAATGCTGAAGTGCGATCTGACCTGGGGAAAGGTGCGAGCCGCCGCCTGCGTCGTCTCGCAAGCCTGGTTCCAGCTGTAGTTTACGGTGGCGAAAAAGCCCCTGAATCCATCAGCATGCAAGCTAAAGAAGTTGCCAAACTGCTGGAAAACGAAGCCTCGTACAGCCACATCATCGAGCTGAACATCGGCGGCAAAAAGCAGAACGTCATCATCAAGGCACTGCAACGTCACCCAGCTAAAGGCCACGTGCTGCATGCTGACTTCGTACGCGTTGTAGCCGGTCAGAAACTGACCGCTATCGTGGCTGTACACTTCGTTGGCGAAGCTGACCCGATCAAGAAAGGCGGCGAAATTTCGCACGTTACCGCTGAGATCGAAGTGACCTGCCTGCCGAAAGATTTGCCTGAATTCATCGAAGTCGACCTGTCGAACGCTGAAATCGGTGACATCATTCACCTGTCCGACCTCAAAGCCCCTAAAGGCGTTGAGTTTGTTGCTCTGGCTCACGGCAATGACAAAGCCATTGCAAACGTTCACGCTCCACGCGTTGCTCCAGAAGCTGAAGAAGCCGCTGCAGAGTAATTCACTCTGTAACGTAGGAGCTGGAGGAAGCATCGCGGACCGAAACGTAGCGAGAAAGCGGGCGAGAACGCGAAGTTTACTTTTGAGTAAATGAGTTCTTGTCGTCCACTTTCGCCGCACGTTGGTTGCAGCGATGTTATCCACAACTCCAAAGGAAGGGCCCCTGTCGTGACTGCCATTAAACTGATCGTTGGCCTGGGAAATCCAGGCGCAGAATACGAACAGACCCGGCATAACGCGGGGGCCCTTTTTGTTGAGCGCATCGCCCACGCCCAAGGTGTAAACCTGGTGGCCGATCGCAAATATTTTGGCCTGACCGGACGCCTCTCGCATCAAGGTCAGGATGTTCGTCTGCTGATACCCACCACCTACATGAACCGCAGCGGCCAAGCCGTCGCGGCACTTGCGGGTTTCTTCCGGATAAAACCCGAAGAAATCCTGGTGGCCCATGACGAATTGGACTTGCCACCCGGTGTTGCCAAGCTCAAGCAAGGCGGCGGGCATGGCGGTCATAACGGCCTGCGAGACATCATCGCGCAGTTGGGCAATCAGAATACCTTTTACCGTCTGCGGCTTGGCATTGGCCACCCAGGCGTCGCCAGTATGGTTTCAAACTTCGTCCTGGGTCGTGCGCCACGCGCCGAACAGGAAAAACTCGATGCCAGCATCGATTTTGCCCTCGGCGTGCTGCCGGATATCTTCGCCGGGGAATGGAACCGTGCGATGAAAAACCTGCACAGCCAGAAGGCCTGACTCTTATCCAAGGGGAAACACCATGGGATTCAATTGCGGCATCGTCGGCCTGCCCAACGTCGGCAAGTCCACCCTGTTCAACGCCCTGACCAAATCCGGTATTGCGGCGGAGAACTTCCCCTTCTGCACCATCGAACCCAACACCGGTATCGTGCCGATGCCCGACGCACGCCTGGAAGCACTGGCGGTCATCGTCAATCCCAAGCGCATCCTGCCGACCACCATGGAATTCGTCGACATCGCAGGCCTGGTGGCCGGCGCGTCGAAAGGTGAAGGCCTGGGCAACAAGTTCCTTGCCAACATCCGCGAGACCGACGCCATCGCCCACGTGGTCCGCTGCTTCGAAGACGAGAACGTGATTCACGTCTCCAACAGCGTCGACCCGAAACGCGACATCGAGATCATCGACCTGGAACTGATCTTTGCCGACCTCGACAGCTGCGAGAAGCAACTGCAAAAGGTCACTCGCAACGCCAAGGGCGGCGACAAGGATGCTGTGGTTCAGAAGGCTCTGCTGGAGCAACTGATCGCTCACTTCACTGAGGGCAAGCCAGCACGTAGCCTGATGAAAAGCATGAACACCGACGAAAAGGCGGTGATTCGTGGTTTTCACCTGCTGACCACCAAGCCTGTCATGTACATCGCCAACGTGGCTGAAGACGGCTTCGAGAACAACCCGTTGCTCGACGTGGTCATGGCCATTGCCAAAGAAGAAGGCGCCATTGTCGTACCGGTCTGCAACAAGATCGAAGCGGAAATCGCCGAGCTTGATGACGGCGAAGAAAAAGACATGTTCCTTGAGGCCCTGGGCCTGGAAGAGCCTGGCCTGAACCGTGTGATCCGCGCCGGCTACGAAATGCTGCACCTGCAGACTTACTTCACCGCTGGTGTTGAAGAAGTCCGCGCATGGACCGTCAAAGTCGGTGCCACCGCACCACAAGCCGCTGGCGTGATCCACACCGACTTCGAAAAAGGTTTTATCCGCGCCGAAGTCATCGCCTACAACGACTTCATCCAGTTCAAGGGTGAAGCCGGTGCCAAGGAAGCAGGTAAATGGCGCCTGGAAGGCAAGGAATACATCGTCAAGGATGGCGACGTGATGCACTTCCGTTTCAACGTCTAAACCCTGGCGCAGAACAAAAAGCCGATGCAATGCATCGGCTTTTTTGTGGGCGCCTGACCGATATCCTACCTGCCAGAAAGAATCCAACTGGCACGCGCAATGACACAATAAAATGTAACAATTTGGCAACTCCACTAAATACATAAGACCCCACCAACACAACGCTGCCTAAAAATCACTAATCCCCCACCATCTAAAAAAAACCAAAAATTCCAGACTACTCCTACCTCCAATAACGATTTAAAACAGCCACCGCACTTGAATATTTATTATTTTTAGCTTCCACTCCGCCGCTCAGTCTATAAGCATTAAAACTCACCATTTATCACCAATGACAACGGTATAGACTTGCGTTCTACTGCCTTTAAGAAAACGACCAAGCGGCTCAAGTTAGTTGAACTCGTAATAGGTCTGACAGAGGCAATAAATATGTTGCAGCAAGAGTGATGTCGGCATCCCACAAGATCAACGACAATAACCTTCCCCCTCTAATTGAATGCCCGGGTCTGGAAGCCACAATCAGGAATACTGCGACACTAAATGTCGACATTTTGTTACTTGGAGAAACTGGAACCGGCAAGGACACCCTGGCTGAAAGAGTTCATCGCTTATCCGGGCGCAGGGGCAACTTTGTTGCAATCAATTGTGCGGCGATCCCGGAAACACTCGCCGAAAGTCAGTTGTTCGGCGTCACCAATGGTGCATTCACCGGCGCGGTGCAATCACGAGCTGGCTTTATCGAAGCGGCACATTTGGGAACCTTATACCTCGATGAAATAGACAGCATGCCCCTGGTTCTACAGGCCAAATTACTACGAGTATTGGAATCAAGGGGTGTCGAACGACTGGGGTCAACCAAGTTTATTGCCGTGGACATGCGGGTGATCGCCTCGGCACAACAATCTCTGCATGAGATGGTCGAGCAAGGCCTATTCAGGCGGGATTTGTATTTTCGTCTCAACGTCGTCGCCATTAACCTGCCAGCCTTGCGCGAGCGCCGGGAGCGTATCATCCCGTTATTCCTGAATATGATTGAGCGCGAAGCCCAGCATTTCCAATTTCCCGCCCCCATTCCCCCAAGCGTCCTGCTCCAGCAACTGCTCTGCCATTCGTGGCCAGGTAATGTCCGCGAACTGGGTTCGGCTGCCAAACGCTTTGTTCTCGGCTTGCCTGCGATTCCAACCCAAGGGAATGAATATCAAGGGGTCACAATGAACCTCAAGGAACCCTGAATTCAACACATAAGTGCAACGCTCACCCCTGTATGCACTTCGTACGGCGTCTTCCAGCCCAAGCGCTTGCGC
>NZ_JBEOPT010000020.1:0-93938 GCF_040310325.1 Pseudomonas sp. HY7a-MNA-CIBAN-0227
GACCGGATCTGCTGCTTCAGCGGTGATACCCGCTTTGCTGGAGACGGTTGCGGTGATGTTCTGGGTGCCACTTTCCAGTGCATTGTCGCCTACAAGCTCCAGTTCCCATTTGCCGTCGTCGCCAACGATGGCCGTACCAATCACTTTCCCATTGTTGGAAATGGTGACGGTGCCACCGTTAGCACCCGTAACGGTGCCGGTGATGGTGGTGTTGTCACCAAAGACTTTATCGCCGATCGGGTTGACCACCAGGTTGGTGGGCTTGGGGTCGATCGTTTCCACTGGCGCGGCAGGCGCACTTTTACGACTGCCACCGCCACCGCCACTCGCCAAGGCGATAGCCGCTCCGGCAAGCCCCAGGCCCAGGCCAATCATGCCCAGGGTTGACCAGCTATTACCCGAGGCGTCGATCAGCCCCTGACCAAAGCCTTCCAGCGCTTGGCTGCCAAGCACTTGCGGCGCAGTGACGCCTTCTTGCAGGAAGGCGATATCGTGGTCGTGTGCTGCGTCAACGGCGGTATAGGGGTAGTACGCGCCATCCGCGCCCATGCCGACCAGGGTGCCTTGTTGATCGTAGAAACCTTCGATGATCACCTGCGGCTGCTCGGGGTCGGTGCCCTCGAGGTTCAGGTGCAGGTCTTTGCCCACACGGCGCACGGTGAAGTTTTGAGGCGCCAGGCCATTGTCGCCTTCGGCCAGAATGAACTTGCCATCCTTGAGCGCTTTTAGTTTTAACGGCGCCGCGTTCTTGGCGGATGGCAAGGTGAGTGTCTGGGTAATGGTTTTACCTTCGACTACGGCGATGCTGACAGGATTGGTCATGGGTTTTCTCTGGATAATTGATGTCCTAGCGTTAACTAGCTGTCACCAGCGCCCGGCTTGTTTTGGTTCTACTGGTGTAAGCGGGTGGCAGCGGGTGGCAGCGGGTGGCAGCGGGTGGCAGCGGAGGCGACGATGCCACTCAGCAAAAAGTTTTGCCTTTGGACAAGTCCTAAAATGCGTCTCCTGTGTAGGAGGCGCCGGGGATGTTTATTTGGGGGGATGTAGTGTTTTTGTTTTGTGGACGTTTTAGGACAAGTCCCAAAGCTTTCATGAGTTGACGGCTTAAGCATGAGATATAGATTTGAAACGGGTCACGATCGTTCTCGTTATCGACCGATAAAGCGGTTTGATTTTTGACGCCAATTTTAAATAACGAGTAAGGCGCGAATCGGTGCGCTAAGCTCACCCTGCAATCGTAAAACCATTGTGGATCTCTTGAGTAAAGGTCGTAGTAATGCCTCTAACGAAAAACCGCTCAAAAAAAGTTACGATGAACATTGGGATTTCCATGGTTATCGCAATAGCGCCGATTTTAGTTGGGGGCTTGGCACTGTACGTTCAGGCCGAGCGCGCGTTGGAAGATCGCGCGGCACGGTCTGCTCATGAGGCTGTTCGGCAACTTGAGCCGATGCTCAACAGTGCGCAAGGCGCGGCGAACAGTCTCCTGGACCTGGCAGGCTCGTCCTGCGCCAGCGCTCAGCTTTTGTTGCGTGAGCAGACGACTCGCCGACCCTTCGTGAGGTCGACGGGTTTGACGGTGAACGGGATCATGTACTGCAGTTCGTTGCAGGGAGATAGCGCAGAAGTCGATACCCCGGAAAACTACACCCATGAACAGCTTTGGCTTTTGCCCGGCAATGATGTAACGCCCGACACGGCACTGCTTATTTATAGGGCAGGCACGGAGGACAGGGCAGCCCTCGCGGCTATTGATGGGCGCCACCTGAGTGATGTGCTCAGGAGTGCCGATAGAAACAATGGGCTGACACTCAAGGTTGGGGCCGTCTGGATGTCTCCTGACGGGCGCGTTCATGACGTGTCGCCGCCTCATTATGCTTCCGTTCAGCGGGAGGAAGTCTCCGAGAGCTACGGTTTTAGTGTCACGGCTGGCTATGATGAAGGCGCAACCTGGCATTATTTAATGAATACCTATCGGGAAATGGCTGCACTGTTCCTGGTGCTGGGCGTTATCGCGGGCGGGATAGGCTATAAGGTGCTGGGACGACAGGTCCCGCCGTCCCGTGAACTGAAAAGAGCGCTGGAGGCTGGGGAATTCATTCCTTTTGTACAGCCCCTGGTTGATCCCTCGGGCCATTGGATAGGCGTGGAAGTGTTAATGCGCTGGCAGCATCCTGTTGATGGCCTGGTGCGCCCTGATCTGTTTATTCCTTATGCTGAGCATTCGGGTCTTATTATCCCCATGACACGCTCCATCATGCTGCAAGTGGCGCAGGCGCTGGCGCCTCATACATCAAAATTGCCCAGGGGATTTCATATAGGCTTCAATATAAGCTCCAGCCATTGTCATGATTTTGATCTGGTCGAGGCTTGTCAGAAGTTTCTTTTGGCCTTTCCACCTGATTCGATTGTTCTAGTCCTGGAGATCACTGAGAGAGAGTTGATAGAGCCTGATGAAACCACTCGCCAGTTGTTCCATCGACTTGATTTGATGGGTGTTCAAGTCGCCCTGGATGACTTTGGAACCGGACATTCCAGTCTTGATTATCTAAGAAAGTTTCATGTCGACTATCTAAAGATCGACAAAAGTTTTGTGTCGATGATTGGCAAGGATGCACTCTCTATTCATATCTTGGAGTGTATTCTGGAACTTTCGCAGAAAGTGGATCTGAAAGTGGTGGCTGAGGGCGTTGAAACCCAGGAACAGTTCGAGTTTCTGCAGCGCAGGCAGGTCGACTTTTTCCAGGGATACTTGTTCAGTCGGCCGCTTGCAATGGAGGCATTTGTCAGTCAGGTATCTATCAGTTCTTACCCGGGTGGTCATTAGGAAGGTTGTGCACTCAACCATTCCTGCTGACGGGCATCATGACTGCAAGCCATGTGCCTGAACATAAGTGAAAAAGGCGGCATCGTTCTTGATGCCCAGTTTGCGCATGGAACTTACTTTTTGCGCACTGATGGTTTGCTTGCTGCGGTTAAGCCGCTCGGACACTTCTCTTGAGGTCAATCCTGAAGCCAGCAGCCGTACAACTTCCAGTTCGCGGGGAGAGAGCTTTTCGATGGGTAGCAGGCGGTCATCACCCACGCCATTGACCACTTCAATCGACTTGGCGACTGAGTCGGCAACGTAGAGCTTGCCCGCACAAGCGGATTTGATCGCGGCGGGAAGCTCATGGGAAAGGCTGATCTTGCTCACCAAGCCCTTGACGCCGAGATTGATAATCGAAGAAAAAATGGCGGGGTTCTGCAGCATCGTCACCACAATCACCGGTAGCTGTGGGTAGTCGCGCCGTATGCGTTCAATCAACCTCAGACCGTCATTCTGCTCATCTGCGGGCATCAAGAAGTCAGTGATCAGTACGTCGCAGTGATTGCTTGCGAGAAAGGTCATCAACTGATCGGGAGAGGAAGCTTCACCGATGATTTCAAGTGCCTTGTTCTGGCTCAAGATGGTCCGTAGTCCAATGAGGAAAATAGGATGGTCATCGGCGAGGACGATGCGTATCGGCATGAATAAGCCCTTAGGGTGTTGACTTGATTACGGTGTCGACTAATAAGCCGCACGTGTTGCTTCGGGCTGATAAGGTCGTGCTCTGCCATATGATGTGCAGGGCGCGCGCCTGACGTCCAAGTGGAATAGTAAACCAAAGCGCTTGGTCTTGCCGCTCTCTGGGTCCCCTTTTTTCGGCGCCGGAGGAGGCTCGGGTACAGCGCTAGGCGCAAGCTAGCCGACACTCCTCACGTCTCCATGCGTTGCTAAAAAAGCAATAGTGATTTGTATTTTGTGTGGGTTGTGGCTAAAAAAACATCAAGATAATATCAAAACACCTTAGGGATTCATCAGATCTGTATGAGATTCCATAGGTCATTAGTTGAAGGCGTAGCGGCAGCTTTCGGGCATCCGGCCTGCGTTAGCTGATAGGGCCCGTTAGTTCAAGGCGCCCGGCATCACCTGTATGCCTCGTAGCTAATCATCATTCCATCCAATAAACTCTGGACATTCCAATGTCGAAACTCTTTGAAGAATTCCGTTTGGGCGACGCCACGCTCAAAAATCGTGTAGTCATGGCGCCGCTCACTCGCTCTCGCGCACCTAATGATGCAGCCGATGAGCGTGTTGCCCTCTACTACATGCAACGCGCGACCGCAGGCTTGATCGTCAGCGAGGGAACTCCGATATCCCGTGAGGGCCAGGGCTTTCTCTTCAATCCCGGCATCTTCACCGCCGAGCAAATCGCTGGATGGCGCCTCACCACCAATTCGATCCATTCCGTTGGTGGCAAGATATTCGCGCAAATTTGGCACGTTGGTCGCGTCTCGCATCCTTCCATCCAGGAAGGTGGGAAACTACCTGTGAGCGCCACGACAAAGCAGCCAGTTGGCGCGACAGCTTATGGATACGACGCCGATGGATTTCCGGCGCTGCTAGAGCCTCCTGCTCCCCGTCAGCTAACTACCGAGGAAATCACTCGAATCGTCTGTGAGTTCGCGCAAGCGGCCGAAAATGCGGTCCAGGCGGGCTTTGATGGTGTAGAAATTCATGGTGCCAACGGTTACTTGTTCGAGCAGTTCATGAATCCATTGGTCAATGACCGTACAGATCAGTATTCCGCTGGTGCGTTGGCAGATCGTATTCGGTTCACCCTGGAAGTCATTGACGCGGTGGTTGCCAAAATTGGGGCAAGCCGTGTTGGAATACGCATTTCGCCCTATGGGCAGCTCTTTGATATGCCCTTGTATGACGAAATCGATGAAACCTACACCGAGCTTACTGCTCAGATAGGCGCTCGCCAACTGGCGTACGTTCATATCATGGATCAGTCCGGATACCCTGCCCCTGCCCCTGGGACTGAAGGTGGCGGTGGCGACCCGAAAGAGACGTTTATCAATCTTCTGTCGACCATGAAGTCGAAACTGCCTAATACAGCGGTCATTCTGGCTGGCGGCATGACGCGTGCACGTGCAGAAGAGCTGATCAATGACGGTGTTATTGATCTTGCCGCATTTGGTACTCCCTACATCAGCAACCCTGATCTGGTGGAGCGTCTGAAGAACAAATGGCCCCTGGCCGAGGCGAACCGCGAAACCTTTTACGGTGGCGGGGCGCAAGGCTATATCGATTACGCACCCCATCAAGGTTGAGTTACTAGCGCCCGGCTAGTTTCTAGCCCTGAGTATAGGCAGCCGCGACTGACATTCGGTGCGGCTGCTTTGCCATGCCTCATGCAAATGGAGATCTACTGTGCCTGATCTGAATGAGTAGAGTGTATGCAGCAACTGGCGCAACTTGATCGATGGTTGCTATAACTGAAATGATCAGAGTGGAAAGAAAGATGTTATTGCTTTAATAGCTATCGTCCGATCTGTAGCTTGCCGGGTTCGGTCGTGCTTGATGAAGGAGAGCGGCCCCTCATTACTATATCCTTATAATTTCAGCAGACCCGCTGGCGGAGGTTTCCAATGCATCTCAAAGCGCACCGATATTTTACGATGGTCGCTGTAACCGGCAGCTTCTCTGCGACAGCGCGCCACTTCCGTGTTCCAGCATCCTCGGTGTCACGCTTCATTGCAGCCCTGGAGCGGGAGGTTGGCCAGCAGTTACTTTATCGAAATACGCGCGCTGTAAAGTTGACCGATGCGGGTGAGCGGTATTACGTGCAGATTCGAGAAGTGCTGGAATTGTTGGCCGCGGCAGATGAGGAAGTCACTGGCAAGGGAGAAGAGATTCGTGGTCTCGTGCGGATTAACGCCCCTGTCGCGCTCGGCAGTTTACACATCGTGAAACTCTTGAATGGTCTGTATGAAAAGTACCTGGAGTTGACCGTGGAGCTAACCGTCACTGATGCCTTTATTGATCCTGTTCAGGAAGGTGCAGACATCATATTTCGGGTTGGCCATCTAGAGGACTCGGGGTTAGTTGGGCGGAAAATTTGTGACCAGAAGTATGCGCTCTGCGCGAGCCCAGAGTATCTAGGGCGGTACGGAAAACCCAGCTCGCCACAGGATCTTCAGAACCATGCTTGTCTGGTTTACAAAGGAACTGGAGGGGCACAGCGCTGGTATTTTCGGCAACCAGGAAGCGACAAAGTGCAGATCATCGAGGTCCATGGTCCGTTGCGAAGCAACAATGGGCAGGTTCTGGTGGAAGCGGCGCTCGCAGGCAGGGGAATCATATTTTTTCCTTCGTGGATGTTCAGCAGAGACAGCTTCTTGAAGAAGCAGCTCATTCGACTTTTACCCGATTGGGAGGGGTCGGTGGAGCAATCACCAAGCCAGATACATCTGATATCGCCAGAGAATCGGCTTAGGTCCCAGAAGGTACGAGTGGTATGGGACTATTTTCTTGATGCGATTGGCACACCGCCATACTGGGATGACTTGGGTGATGCTCCGCAATAGCTACGACGTTCGATATTGGATACATGACCAGCAGTGACGAACGATCGCTTCTGGCCCCGAGTGTGTAAAAAAGCTCGATCCAGTTTCGATTTTCAAGGTTGGAGAGGCAGTCACCGTTCGGAGCCTGATCAAGGGCACGATACTTTCCTGGTGAGCAGAACTGTCAGCATCGGTTGAAAACTGACCCACCGGGGGCGAGGCCGTTTCTCGGGAGACGATCTGGCCCGATTTCAGCTGGCCCTTCAGCCGGTAACTCTGGCCGCTGACCTGCACGATATGAGCGTAGTGCAGCAGCCGATCCAGAAGTGCAGCGTCAGTGTCGAATCGTCGGCAAAGATGCTAGCCATCAGCCTGCTCTCGAACTAAATGCCCGAGCTTTGACGCAGCGGCCAGCTTCTCGCGAGCTTCGCCGTACGAAGGCCCGCGCAGACGAATAATCTGAAGTCGCCTTGTTTTTTCTGCATTAAGATGGACTCGTTGCCAACCCCCTGTGGGAGGGAGGGAGCGCTTGCTCGCGATAGCGTCAGCCCAGACACTTCATGTCTGGCTCTAAACTTAGCCCACCGGATGCAACGCCACCCACTCCTTCAAATGCGTAACAAAACTGCTCACCCGCGGTGCAATGTTCTCGCGGGAGGGGTACACCGCGTAAATACCGGTAGGCGGCTCAACGCTCCAATCGGTAAAGGCCTCCACCAGCTTTCCGGAGTGCAGGTCATCGTCGACACTCCAGTCGGCGAGCAGCGCGACACCATGGCCATCGAGCGCCATCTGCCGCACCACTTCACCCATGCTCGACTCGAAGCGGCGGCGGATCTTGACGGTTTGCTTCTGGCCAACTCGTGCCAGGGTCCAGCGATTGTCCTTGCCGATGATCAGCCCGTCGCAGTCCGCCAGATCCTTGGGGGACGCGGGCATGCCGTGCTGTTCCCAATACACCGGCGCGGCGCAGACCAGCCGTCGCGAGGAGGCAATTCGCTGGGCGATCAGCGTCGAGTCGGCCATGACGCTGTGCCGAATCGCGAGGTCGACCCCTTCGGCCACCAAATCTACCGTCCGGTCAGTCGGATCGAGCTCAACGATCACCTTAGGGTAAAGGCTGAGGTAACTGCTGATCACTTTTGACAAGTAATTCTGGGCAAATGTCGCGGCCACGGTAATACGCAAACGCCCGGTGATTTCGGTGTCATCGAACAAGCCCCGTTCGGCCTCTTGCACACTGGTGAGAATGATTTGCGCATGTTGATAAAGCTTCTGCCCATCGCTGGTCGGGCTAAGTTTTCGGGTGGTGCGGTTGAACAACCGTCGGCCAACACGATCTTCCAGAGCCAGCAGGCGCTTGCTACCGCCAGCGGCAGTAATCCCCAGGAGTTCAGACGCTGCGCGAATGGAGGCTTCTTCAAATATTGCCGTGAAGAGCCGCAATTCGTCGATGGAGTCGAGCATTTAATTAACAACCAAAAGGACCGAAAGATTCAATAACTATAGCCTATTGCTGTCGCTATTCCGATGATAACTTTACCTCGTCAACCATTTAGTGAGGTACGCGTCATGAAACATGTAGCACTCGTAGTTGGATCAAGCGGCATCATCGGCAGTGCACTGGTGGAAGCACTCGTCAGTGCGCCAGACTGGACGGTTCGGGCATTACGCAAAACATCCGTGCCCGGCGTTGAAACCGTCGATTGCGACTTAAGTGATGCCCAGGCAACCCAGCGTGCGCTGGCTGCTGCATCCGATACCACCCACGTATTCTACGCGGCCCTGCAACCCGACTCGGACCTGGCGCGCGAATCCGAGATCAATGCCGTCCTGCTGGGTAATGTACTCGACGGCTTGAAAGCGGTCGGTGCGCCGCTCAAACGGGTCGTACATTACCAGGGTTTGAAAGCGTATGGCGTACATCTGGGGGCCTGTGTCGCGCCGTTTTATGAGGACGACCCGCGCCATATTGCGCCAAACTTCTACTACGCTCAGGAAGATCTGCTGCGCGAACGCCAGGCTCGCGAAGGCCTGGAGTGGAGTATTCTGCGGCCGGACGTTGTGGTGGGCGACATCGCCGGCAACCCGATGAACATCGCCATGGTGATCGGCGTGTTCGCTGCTCTGAGTAAAGATGCTGGCATACCGCTGCGCTTCCCGGGCTCGATGCGCACTTATCGTGAAGTGATCGCGCAATTCACCGACGCTCACTGGCTCGCCCGCGCCAGCCTCTGGGCCGCCCTGGCCCCGACGGCCTGCAATGAAGCGTTCAATCTGGTGGGCGAACCGTTCCGCTGGGAGCGGATTTGGAGCAAAGTCGCCGAAGCGCTGGGCATGGCCGTCGCCACACCGCAGCCGTTCTCACTGGCCAAACACATGCCCGGTAAAGCCAAAGACTGGGAGCGCCTGGCGAAGACCCATGACTTGGAAACCTTGCCGTTCAACAAACTGGTGGGTTGGCCGTTCGGCGATTTCATCTTCAATACCGAGTTCGATATGATCGGGGACATGAACAAGATTCGGCGGGCGGGATTTACCGAGGTGGTGAACAATGAGGAGGTTGTGATTCAGGCGTTGAAGCGATTGGTAGAGAGAGGGGTTATTCCGGGGTTTTGAGGTGGCTGGTGTGACTCCATCGCGAGCAAGCTCGCTTGTAGGGTAGGTGTTGCAGCTGACCGAAACTGACCCAGTAGATACTCTGTTCAAGGTCAAGCTTTGGCGAGGTTTTTTTCGCTAAAAGCTTGGCTGTATCAAACTCTTTTCTCTATCGCATATACGGCCATAATCCGGTCAGGTATTTGCGCATCACTGCTCTGATTGAGCGAGTGCCCATATGGGGAAGTCCAGCCCCATTGAATCGCCCCGGGTTTCGTAGACACCTCCATGCCTTAAACTGAGGCCAATTAGGAGGTGCCATGAGCAACCCGCGTTATCCCGAAGAATTAAAAATCCAAGCGGTCAATCAAGTGACCGAAAAGAAACTACCTGTCGCTGATGTGGCCGCACGCCTCGGCGTATCGACTCACAGCCTTTATGCGTGGGTAAAGCGCTACAGCAAGCCTCAGGAAGAACGACAGCAGGACGATGATCAGCAGGCTGAACTGCGTCGTCTGCGCGCTGAACTCAAACGGGTCACAGAAGAGCGAGATATCTTAAAAAAGGCCGCCGCGTACTTTGCCAAGGAATGCGGTTGAAGTACGCTTTTATCAAGCAGCAGGCCGCCGACTATTCCATTCGACGGCTTTGCCTGACGCTCGCAATCCATCCCAGTGGTTACTACGCCTGGCTGTCTAAGCCGCAATCTGCGCGCGCTAAAGACGACCAACGCCTGTTGGGACTGATCAAACATTCATGGATGGAGAGCGGTGGCGTTTATGGTTATCGCAAAATCCATGACGATCTGCGTGAAGTCGGTGAGGATTGTGGTCGGCATCGGGTCGCCAGGTTGATGCGTCTTGAAGGTCTGCGCTCTCAGACAGGGTATCGACGACGTCCAGGAAAGTACGGAGGTAAGCCCGCAGTCGCCTCACCCAATTTACTGAAGCGCCAGTTCGATGTCGTGGAGCCCAATAAAGTTTGTGTTACAGACATCACCTACATTCGCACGTATGAAGGCTGGTTGTATTTGGCTGTGGTGCTGGACTTGTTTTCTCGCCAGGTTGTTGGCTGGTCAATGAAGTCGCAGATGACCAGTGACTTGGCCATTGATGCGCTATTGATGGCGGTTTGGGGGCGTAAACCGAAACAGGAGGTGATGGTTCACTCCGACCAAGGCAGCAGCACCGATTGGCGTAGTTTTTTGAAGGCGAATAATTTGGTTGCCAGCATGAGTCGCCGAGGCAACTGTCATGACAACGCCATAGCCGAGAGTTTTTTCCAGCTTCTAAAGCGGGAACGGATCAAGCGGAAAATCTACACAACGCGGCAAGATGCTCGTAGCGATGTGTTCGATTACATCGAGATGTTCTACAACGTAAAACGCCGCCATGGTTTCAACAATCAGCTGTCACCGGTAGAGTTTGAAAAGCGTTACGCAATGAGCTTGCAAGGTGTCTAAAGAATCTGGGGAGATTCACAAGTAAAACCTTTTTAAATCAAAAAGTTAGAGGTTAGATTCTAGTCCCGTTTCCCGCTCCAAACATTGCGTTCCAGCGGTTTCCACTGGAAACCACTGACAGCCACGACTTTTAAGTCCATCTTTGCCAAAGACGTTATTCCCTCCCTGAGAAGGCCCGGACTTGCTTCCAGCAGCTGTTCTGTTACGCATTGGTCATCGCTGCTGGGTTACTGCTGAATCCGGCGTTCGATCTGAATGTCGTCGCGCTGCCTCAACTACCCGTACGCCACAATCCATTCCTGCGCATGCCTGAGCGCCGGCCATGCTCAAAATGTTATGTAAATATCCCGGCAAGCTGCAGGTCCAGCTTGGCCTCCGGTTGCTATTTTTGACGGGAGTCCGTGCGGGGGAGCTGCGGCTGGCGACGCACATGGTTGATGCGCTCGTCCTGGCTCCCGCGCTTGGGCACTTCCTACTCCAACCCCAATTGCACTCGGCTCGTGATCAAAAAACTCAGTTGAGCAGGGGCAAGGCCAGTCCGCATGAGGTGCATGAGGTGCAGCGCGAAGCGTTAAACGTTTAAGTGGTGGCGAGATCAATGGCTCATGTGTCGAGTCACGGCGAATCGATTGAGAAATCCATGGATTAGAAAAACAAGCGTCAGAGTCAGGATTACCGAGATCGACACAGAGGCAAATCTATAAAAGATATCGAACATGATGTCATGGGAGGGCGTCAGGTATTGCCCAAATAGAATGGCTAGTGTGGTGATGGCGCCAAAGCCTATTCCCGGAAGCCCTTTTTCCATGGAATGCCAGCGGGCGCAGACCATCAAGGCCACCCAGAACATCACTAAAACCAAGGGTAAAATGTCATGATGATTGTAGAGCAACAACTGCATGATAAAGCCCACGGCACATCCCATAAGCGTGCCTATTGCACGAATCCGTCCGGCGAAATGCGCGCCTTTCCAGTGCATGGGAAACAGGATCAGGATGCTCGCCACTTGCGCGGACAATGAATCTTTCAAGTCCAGGCATTGAAAGGCGACAAACGACGAGGTAGCGACCGTTGCGCCAAGCAGGGCTTCATGGCGCTGGCTGGGCAGGTCTTTTTCTATCGGTTGCCTGGGGCTGCGGGGAGCTGCATCTGGAAACAGGTAAAACATCAGGCCGGCGATCGCCGCAGAGAGCCAGATCGCCGCGCCATTGCACCAGAGCAGATCGATGACATCAGTTTGCGGATAGCTGGAAAAATGCAGCAGAATCGAGAGAAACACCGCGCTCAGAGCGCTGAAGAAAAACAGTGGCCCTTTGGCCATCAGCGCAAAGCGGTATAGAAACAACAGGAACACGATGGGCACCGCCAACACCGGTCGACCACCGAACAGCCCATAAAGCACTCCGACCTCCACGCTGACCACCACGCCCTGTGCCAGGAACTGGCGGACCAGATGGGCATTCAAGGTCGGAACTAGGCCAAGGATCAACATCGGATAGACGCAAAAAAAAGCGCCGTATTCCAGATTGAAAATCTTGCAAATCAACAGCCCCAGCGTACCACCGCCGGCAATGCGCAGGCATTGACGCAGGTCGTTTTCGCTCAGCCGATGGGGGGTGCCAGTCTCAGTAGACATAATGGATGATGCTGACGAGGCGGATTTGCAGCGCACCCATCAAGCGCGCCACAACATTGTCGCTGGAAAAGAGCTGCACGGTTGCCTTCGCTCCAGAGGGTAACGAGGGCGGAAGTTCGGTATTGAACACTAGGTGGATGCGTTGGCGCTGCGCATCCCTTACCCAGCGATCCGATTGCAGGGGGGCGGCCAGATCGCCGTTTGCGTCGATCTGACCTTCTTTCACCCCCGACTCCAGGTTGCTGACTTTCGCAGCAAAAATTTCCCCTGGCCGGGCATCGAACACCACTGAGGCGGTTGTGCCTGGCTGCGCATAGCGCAACGCCTTTTCTCTGAAGTCGGCAGTGACATCGGCATTATCTTCCACCAGTGCCATGACGGATGCGCCTGCCTGGAGGTACGCCCCGGGACTGAGCTGAAGATTGCCAACCACACCGGCACGTTCAGCCCGGACTTCGCTGTATTCCAGTTGCAGACGGACCTGTTCCAGCGCGTTATGCGCCTGCCGGAGGTGCACATTGTCGTCGCCAGGGCCACCTCTGCGTGCCTTGATCTCATCAATGGTGCTGGACGCAGCCCGTACTTGCGCCTGGGCAATAATCAGGTTGGCGTTGATCTGATCCCGCAGTTGAGTGGAGACGAAGTTTTTGTCATGCAAGGTTCGAATGCGCCCCGCCTGAGTCGATAACTCCTGAGCTTTAGCCTTTGCTGCTGACCAGTCGGCCTGCGCTGCGCCGAGATTTGCATCGCGCTCTGAGTAATCCTGTCGCGCGCGCTCGATCATCAACTGCGCTTCCTTGACCTTCAAAGCAAAAGGCCGGGGATCCAGCCGGAACAGCAACTGCCCAGCCTTGACATGCTGATTATTGACCACTGTCACTTCTATCACTTGGCCAGACACTTGAGGTGCAATCCGCACAACGGAGCGAGTTAATTGCGCCTGTGGTGTGAGCGGCATATAGAGGTCTGCTACCAGGAAATAGACGAATAGGCCGGTCAATATCAAAATGGCAAAACGGACGTGTCGGGCAAATCGTTGGTCAGGGGTCATGGCAACTTGCATAAGGCGTTCATGTGCGATCCGTTGGATGATTATCTATCTATGATTGTTTAATCGTCGTCTCGAAATCGATGCGCCCAGAGGCCGCGAGACAACCAAAGGGATGAAGTGAGAAGGGGGGCATTACAGATTGTACCTAGCGTAGGAAAAACAGGGCTATTCAAAATTTTGATAGTGCCAATTCATGCAGGGAATAGTTTGCGTCGCGTATAAATTGCTGTTTTGGTGATTGCTGTGTTGTGGTGGTGAAAGAGTGCGTTAGTTGGCTCTCGCGCTGGCGCCGTTTTAGTTATATAAATGATCATTAAGTGTTCCAGATATTACGGATTTGGTCGCCAGGCTCATTGAGCCCTTTATTTTCTTTCCAGTAAATTCCTCATATCTCGATGTGCTTGCGATAGTTGCAGAGGACGGAAATTTTTGTACGCTAAGCCATCCATAGTGGTCAGGACGATTGCTGGTCCCTAGTCGGTGTAGGGTGTTTGTTTCTGCATTTTTTGACGCTGCGGCGTCCACCTCTAGGACCTCTACTTGATAGGCAGAGAGCTTAGCGTACGAAAGTTTCCGCTTTCTCTATTCGACCCAAAAAGGTCCTGGCACCGAGGGGTATATTCGGCCATGACGTCGTTGGCGAGTCGACTGAAATAGACGCGGGTGTTGATTGTGCGTTTCCCGGATGCGGCTTTTAAGGATCGTCTGATTATCTTTAAAGCCGCATTCTATTAAGGTTGACAGATGAAACACAGCCCGTTCATTCGTCCGCTCGACTCCTCTTTCTCCACGCCAAAAGCTGCGCGAAAACTCCTCCATATGTTCGCGTTGGCTTTGGTGTTTGGCACGTATGCGGGGGCCTACAGCTACCTTCATGCGTCGCTCGATGAGGAGATTTCTTCACGTCGCAGCAACATGAACGACGCGATCTCTGATGCTCAGAATTTCTTCATCACTCGCCAGACACTACTTAAAAGCGTTGGGCTCGCGGCGGTGCGCAACATTACACAGCCGCTCGCAAACGCCAATGAAATCCAGGGAGAGGAAGCCCACATTATCCTAGGTGAACGAGATAGCAATACGTGGAGCCTATGGCTTACGCGCCGATTGCTTTCTTATATGGGCACCGAAAAAATCAATTTGCTGTACGTTTCAGCCAGTGCCCAAGCGAAAGTCATTCGATTGTTCGATACTGACAATATTGCTGAAAAGCCCTCGGTGCTTTCTCGCCCAGTGCTGAACCTGCTGGCCAGAAGTGAGCAAAGCCAAGACGTATGGGTCACGGATCAACAAAGTCTGGACGCTCCCCTCTATATATTTTCACGTCTCGATGATCGCGATCCAGCGTCCGGCTGGCTCGGCCTGGAGGTTGAAAAACAGGACTTGGTCAACGCGCTGCACCATGAGAATGCGGGAGATTTCCTTCTGCTGGATGCCAGTAACCAAGTTCTCTATTCCAGCGCTGCTGGCCTTGCGATGCCTCGCTCTTTGAAGCAACTATCCAGCGGGCGAGCGTTTGGCCTGGTGGGCGGTACGTGGTTTCCCCGTCAACTTGCCATTATTAAACAACTTGGTTATTCGGATTGGCGGATAGTTTACGCGACGGAACTCACGACGTTGCTGCCGCCTCTGCTCGGACCCTTGCTCATTTGTTTGTTTATCTGCATAAGCGTCACCTGGCTGATGGGGCTGCTGGTCATTCGGATTGATCGCAGGCTTATTATTCCCGCCGGTCACCGCATAGAAGCCTTGGTGGAAAGTGAGGCATTCAGCCGCGCGGTCATTCAGATCGCGCCTATCGCGTTGTGCGTCCTGCGCCGTCAGGACGGCGAAGTGGTGCTCGAAAACCAGCTGTCGCAACAATTGTTAGGGCCTGGGAACGAGCGCAAGGACTTGTGCCATGGCTGGATACACAGAGCCTTCAGCGACTTGGAAAAAAATAACACTGACGAACTGCAGATGAGCGATGGGCGCCACCTTAGCCTGAGCTTCGCTGCCACACGCTACAAGCGCGAGGACGTTCTTATCTGCGCGTTCAGCGATATCAGTACGCGTAAACAGACAGAGGTCACGCTCGAACAGGCTCGACAGCTGGCCGATGCCGCTAACCAGGCAAAGACACTGTTCCTGGCGACGATGAGTCACGAGATCCGCACTCCGCTTTATGGGGTGCTTGGGACCTTGGAGTTATTGGCCCGTACGCAACTCAGCACCCAACAAACCAATTATCTCAGCGCCATAGAGGGCTCATCCGCCAATCTGTTGCACTTGATTTGCGATGTGCTGGATGTATCGAGGATCGAGGCCGGGCAATTGTCATTGGAGTTGGTACGTTTCTCGCCGCTTCAATTGATCGAGGATGTGATTCAAAGCTACGCCGGTGCCGCGCATGGTAAAGGGCTGCAACTTTTCGCCTGTATCGACCCGCAGCTGCCGGACTGGGTAAAAGGGGATGTCGCACGCATTCGGCAGATACTCAACAACTTACTCAATAACGCTTTGAAGTTTACCTGTAGCGGTCGGATTACTTTACGCGTGAAGCTGGACAGCCGCGACGACGAACGCGCCATGCTTCACTGGCAGGTTGCGGATACTGGAAAAGGTATTTCTCATGAGGATCAGCAGCATCTTTTCGAGCCGTTCTACCAGGGTGATGGCAATACCAATGTGGTAACCGGAGCCGGCCTGGGGCTTTCGATTTGCAAGCGCCTCATGCATTTGATGAACGGCACCATGCGCGTCGTCAGCGAGCCGGGCCTAGGTAGCAGCTTCACCTTGTGTCTGGCGCTTGAGCAATTAAGCGAAATGAAAGGCGATGTATTCTTCGGTGAGCTGTGTGCCGACGTCGTGTATGTGGTGTCGCCGGTTCGCGAATTGGCGGAAAGCGTCTGCGGCTGGTTGCGTCGCTGGGGCGCGCGCGCGCAGATCTGTGCTTCGGCTGCCTATGAGCATCACGCCGGCTCGGTACTGGTCGAACTGCATCCGGGGCGAGTGGAAAAACAGCTCAGACCGCAATGGACTGGCCCGCTGGTGATAGCGGCGAGCGATGAGCACGATGCGCATCATATCGATCACCCTCATCGCATGGTCAACATCAACCGGCTTTCGGCCCTGCACCGTGCTGTCAGCGAGGCTCAAGGCCAACTGGGGGAGCAGGAGCTGCCCCAGGCGTCAACCCAAGTGACGTTCAACCTTGGGATGCGCGTACTCGTAGTGGAGGATAACCTCATTAACCAGTTAATACTGCGCGACCAGCTTGAAGAACTCGGGTGCACGGTCGAGTTGGCTAATGATGGTCTGGCGGCACTTGAAGCATGGCGTGTCTCGCAGTTTGATCTGATTCTGAGCGATTTGAATATGCCACACATGAATGGGTATGAGCTCTGCGCCAAACTGCGCGAGCTGGGATGTTCAGTTCCGGTCATTGGGGCTACAGCCAATGCAATTCGTGATGAAAACGAGCGTTGGCTGGCGGTAGGCATGAATTATTGTCTGGTCAAACCTTTCACCTTGCGCACTTTGTACAGCTGTTTGCAGCCCTATCGGCGGAGTGAAGTTTGAAGGTCTATAACGTAATGATCGTCGAAGATCATCCCTTCCAGCACGAGTATCTGTACCACGTCTTTTCCGAGGTGGGCGGTTTGAGCGTCAACACCGTGTGGGGTGGTTCGGAGGCACTTCGCTGCTTGCAAAAGAAGGATTATGACTTGGTGGTCAGCGACCTTTTCATGCCCGACATGGACGGTGTCCAACTGATTCAGAAGATCGCTGCATTGCCGAAAAAACCGGCACTGGCATTGATGAGTACCGCTTCGCGGCGAATGTTGATCAGCGCTGGGTTGGCCGCAGAAAGTTCAGGCCTGACGGTGATAGGGCTTATCTCAAAACCGGTGGAGTTGTCTGCGGTCAGACAGCTACGCGATCGCCTGGATGAACTTTACAGCGCGGCTCCTCCTGCGGATCGGGTGGTACAGCAGGATCGGCAGTTGTTGGTGCGGGCCATGGAGAGCGGCCAGATACAAGCCTGGTTTCAGCCAAAGAAATCACTGCGCACCGGGCGAATATGTGGAACCGAGGCACTTGTCCGTTGGCGTCACCCTACGGTCGGGTTGCTGGCGCCGGGGGACTTTCTGGATGCGATCAACCATTTTAGGTTACAGGAGCAACTGCTGTGGCGGATGCTCGAAGACAGTCTTGTGGCGCAATCCCTCTGGCGTAGACGTGGGCATGAGGTGCCCATTTCTGTCAATTTGCCTACTCATTTACTGGACAGCCATGACTTTACCGACCGGCTGTTGGAGAAGGTGTTGGCGGCGCAGGCCGAGCCTCGCTCGATTATCTTCGAACTCATGGAAAGCTCGACGACCGAAGATCCGAGCAATTTCTACGCGGGCGCCTGCCGCCTTCGCATGATGGGTTTTGGCCTGGCCCAGGATGACTTTGCCAAAGGCTATAGCTCTTATTTCAATCTGATCTCTACCCCCTTCAACGAAATAAAAATAGATCGCTCTCTGGTCCACGGCTGTGTCGAAAATGACAGTCAGGCCAGCGCCCTGCAGAGCATCGTCGATTTATGCCACAAGCTTGGGCTGGTCGTCACTGCCGAGGGGGTCGAGACGCCCGCCGAGTTGGCCTTCCTGCGCAAGATCCGCTGTGATCAGGTGCAGGGGTATTTGATCAGTGCGGCGGTCGCAAGCGTGGATTTTATGAAGATGCTGGAAGCTGATGGCATGGGGCCAACACTTACCTGATAGGCTATTATCTCTTTGCAAAGCCGCCAGTGACGTGCCGTATTTGCGCCTGTCTTGTGTTGTTTCGACTGGGGCTTGTCGCCCCAAAGTGAGTTCGTATAGATGACCTCGGAAAACTCGGGTCTTGGTGCTCTGGCGATGAGTTTTCAACGCCTGAATAAACTCCTTTTGCTCGTGGTAGGCATTGCGTTGCTGCTATTGGGTATGTGCTTCTGGGCAGGTGATAGGGTTCTGGAGGAGGAACGGGATAAGGTCGAATCGCATTTTGAGCGTTTGGTCGAAAGCATTCATGAACATGAGGTTTTCCTGCGAAACGCGGCAATCGCTTACAACCAGACTAATCAAAATATCGCGGCTGATATCCGACCGATGTCAACGATCGAGTTGATGCGTCATGACGACGAATTGCTGTATCAGGTGCGAGGGTTGGCGATGTCGCTGCCCTTTACGTTGGCGCAGCGGGTGCAATATTCATCGGCACAGATGCAAGGCGCATTTTCGTTGGGCGTTCAACTGACCGATTACTACACCGCTTACTGGTCGGGTTCATACTATGGCGCCCCACAGTTGTTCATGTTTTCACCCACCCCACAGTTCAATATCGCTATACCCGGCATAGGTAGCACGCCCAGGCAACCCCGGCTCGGCATGGAAAACTTTTTCTCTGTAAGCGGGCGCCTCTACGACAGCCTAAAAGCCAGGAGTGACGCACTTAGTGATAATCAGGTGCGCTGGATGCGTGCACCCCAGGATTTGTTTCCCGGACGCAAGACCATCGTTGCGTACAGTGGAGTGGCCTTTCCTCGCTCCGTTATGCCCTCAGGAAAGGATGAAGGGCTTGCGTTTCTCGCTGCCTTGCTCAATGTTCAAATGGTCAACGACGCAGGCCATCAATTGGTTAGCTCGATCAACAGCCGCCTCACTTTGATTTCCCCCGTGGGGGAAACCTTGCTTGGGGCTGACTCGTCCTATGCACAATTACCCGACGGACTCAGTTTCGATCGTTATGGCCTGCGATTCAAATTGATGTCGACGGGAAATGAGCCTTGGGTCGGGCTCTACACCATCAGCTACAATAATTTTTTCCGCTATGCTAGGTGGTCTTTGCTGACGGCTGCAAGCGTGTTTAGCGTCGTTTTGTTGTTGGGCTGGTGGGTCAATCGTCTTTATCGTGTCAGGGTCGTTGAACCTGCGCAGCGCGCCAACCGCCGTCTGACCGAGAGTAATGCCTTCAACCGTGTGATGCTGGACAATGCCCCGGTCGGGCTATGTGTCTTGCAGCGCAACACTGGTCAAGTACTTCTAGAGAATCAGCGGGCTCAACAATGGCCGATCACTCCTCAGCTGGTTAGTGTTATCAATCGTGATTACAGTGACGCGCCACCCGGGGAAGTGCAGATCGAAGTAGATGGGTGTTACTTGCTGGTCTGCGTCGTATCGACGCGCTATCAGGATGAAGACGTGCTGTTGTGCGGTTTCAACGACGTCACACGCCATGTCGATGATGCCAATCTAATGGAGCAGGCTAAGCGCTCGGCTGACGCGGCTAGCGAAGCCAAGACTTTATTTCTGGCAACCATGAGCCATGAAATTCGCACGCCCTTGTATGGGGTGCTGGGCAATCTGGAGTTGCTCGAACTGACCGACTTGAAGTCCGATCAACGCGAGTACTTGCAAACCATACATCGCTCCTCGGCGGCGTTGCTGCAGTTGATCAGCGACGTGCTAGATGTCTCCAAGATCGAATCCGGGCAGATGGCTGTTGAGTCAGTCGTGTTCTGCCCGTTGGATATCTTTGAAGACGCAGTACGTACTTATGCCGCTTCTGCAACCAACAAAGGTCTTCAAATCTACGGCCTCGTGGATGCCAGTCTTCCGCCGTTGATGCGAGGTGACCCTGGGCGCATCCGGCAAATCATCAACAACCTGTTGAGCAACGCTATCAAGTTCACCGACTCCGGCCGCGTTGTACTACGGGTTAAAGTCAGCGATCAGGACAACGGACACGCGTCGTTGCAATGGCAGGTATCGGACACTGGTGTAGGGATCAGTCACAAGAAAATTCCCGATCTATTCAAGCCTTTTTCGCAATTGGGGGAAGCTCAAAGCCCGGGAGGGGCAGGGTTGGGTCTATCGATCTGCATGCGCTTGAGTCAATTGATGTCGGCGACCCTCAGGGTAGTCAGTGAGCCAGGTCTTGGTAGCAGCTTTTCCTTGAACATACGGCTGCCGGTAGCGACAGGTGATTTGGCTGGAAACCGTGAGATCGACCTCCAGGGTATAACTGTATAC
The DNA here is from genome assembly GCF_040310325.1 of Pseudomonas sp. HY7a-MNA-CIBAN-0227. Lineage (NCBI taxonomy): Bacteria > Pseudomonadati > Pseudomonadota > Gammaproteobacteria > Pseudomonadales > Pseudomonadaceae > Pseudomonas > Pseudomonas sp. HY7a-MNA-CIBAN-0227. The sequence continues at coordinate 20,169 of NZ_JBEOPT010000020.1, forward strand.
GTTCGGGCGCCGATCAAGGAAATGGAGCAGTCGCTGGTCGATTGGCTTGGCCGGTGGAGGGCGTGGGCATCGCCGTTGCCACCTTCGTTCAGTGGTAATCCTGGGGAAGTGTTGTTGGACATGCTACCCGGCTCAGCAGGCCTGGACGATTGGCGTGGCGAGCGCGTCATCGCTAGCCTCGCGGGTGCACTCGAGCCCGAGAATGACGGCAGTGGATGGACGGTAAATGCCTACGATATCAGAGGTATTGCCCGCGCCCTGGAGCGTGCCTGCCACAATCCCACCCACAGCTTCATACCCATGCAGGCTGAAGAGCTGCCCCACGTCGGACTGCGTGTTCTTGTCGCTGAGGATAACCCCATCAACAGAGGTCTCCTGCGTGAGCAGCTGCAAGCGCTCGGCGCCCAGGTTACAACAGCAGAGACGGGTGAGCAGGCACTGCAAGCGTGGGCGCCGAAACTGTTCGATCTGGTGATCACTGACTTGAACATGCCGGTAATGGATGGCTATGAACTGGCTCGCGCATTACGCTTGCGTGACGTCGATATCCCCATCGTCGCCGTTACTGCCAACGCGATGAGAGAGGAAGGGGAGCGCTGTCTTGCGGTGGGCATGAATGCCTGGCTCGTCAAACCGTTGAACCTGAAAATTTTGCGCGAGACCCTTGCCCGGTATTGCCCGCCCGCCACAGCTGCCACGCGACAGGAACAACCCTGTTCGATGGTGCCGGGTGACCTGGATGGCTGGATAAAGCTATCGGTACTCATGCAGCAGTTGCTGGTCGATACTTTGCAGGCCGATCTGGATAACGCGCAAAAGGCGCTTGATAACGAGGATACATCCGGCTTGGTCAGTCTCTTGCATCGCCTCAATGGTTCGTTTGCTTCGGTGCGTGCGCGGGCACTTTCCGCAGCCTGTAATGAGTGGGAAGTCGCACTTTCCACTGAGGCCTTGAGTGCCACCTCGATTCCTGCCGTCCATAGCTTGTTGGAGCGACTGTATTCGGTCCTGCTCGTTTTGCGCGGTGCTCTTATTCAAGAATGAACTGTGTTCGGGTGATTACTACATCATGCGTAAAATCAAAGTTGTAATAGCCGATGATCATCCAATCGTGTTGGTTGGAGTACGCGAATTGATGTCCAGAGACCAGCGCTTCGAAGTTGTGGCCGAGGCCACCAGTTCAACGCAGTTGGTGGCTGAACTTACCTCTCATGCACCCGACGTGGTACTGACCGATTTCAACATGCCAGGTGATGCAACCTATGGTGATGGACTCAAGCTCATCAGCTACCTGGTCAGGCAGTTTCCGAAGACGCAGATAGTGGTACTGACGATGATATCCAGCAGTCTGATTCTTTCAAGGCTTCATCAGCTGGGTGTAGTTGCCGTCTTGCAGAAGAGCCAGCTGCAGGACGAGATCCAGCATGCTTTGGATGCGCTGAACGCGTATCGTCAGTCCCAGAGCCCTGATATGGTCGCCAGTTCGGGTTCCTTGAACATCAGTGATATTGATGGGCGCTTTTCCAGTCTGTCCCCTAAAGAGCTCGAGGTGCTGCGTTTATTTGTGGCTGGAAGCAGTGTCGGCAGCATTGCTCTTCAACTCAAGCGAAGCGCCAAGACCGTGAGCGCACAGAAGATGGCGGCCATGCGTAAATTGGAAGTGGCCAGCGATCTTGACTTGCTGACGTATTGCATCAAGGCCGGTCAGTTTCTCTGACGACTCACTGGTAGCTCATTTCCATCAGTAGCGTTGCCGTGAACGCGCCCGGTGCGGGCAACTCTTCTCCCAACAAGAGCGGTTTGACTCGCAGAGTCAAGCCAATCGAAGTGCCGGTGGCGAGCATGCTCAAGGCCGTGTCGAGGCTCGGCGTGACGTTGCCCAAGTTCAGCGAAGTACTACTCAAAAGTACCTGAAGACCTAATTGCGGCAAGCTAGTGCTCAGTATCTGGGTGTCGAACTGGCCACTTCCTGGTAATAGTTTGAGTATCACGCGGCTGCCTATGGCGCACTCGAAGCTCAAATGCACCTCGGTGGTAGCACCGCGACTTGCGCTCAGGTCATTGCGCGATACCTGTCCGAGATCGATCAGCATGGTTCCCGGGAATTGCGGCGTGCACGGCGGTTTGACTAGCTTGCCGCTGATTTGCAGTTCATAGCCCATGGAGCTTGCCGCCAGTGCCGGCGTAGCGGCCAGGCACAGCATGAGCGCTATTGAACCCACATCAAACCAAGCGCGCCAGGATCGAGCGGTCGCTTTCACGGGGCGCTCCTCACAGGTACTCGATGGTCAGGACCAGGGCGGAAGAGTAACTGCCCACGGCGACAGTGCCAGTTGAGACCAGTTTGGCGTTCAGACTCAGATCGACGCTGCCGCTCAGGCCAGTAAAGGCCTTTTTTACCCCCGCCAGATTGGCGGCACTCGAGTCGGAAACATACAGCAGTGAGACACCCAGGTTGGTTATGGACGTTTTGGCCACCGTGTCGGAGATCGTTCCGTTGGTCGAGGCAAAACTCATGTTGAGCGACGACCCTGAAGGACAGGTCATTTTCACCGGGACCGAAACCGTCGGCGCGCTACTGATCTGGTCGGTACGAACGCTGCTGAAGCTTACCGTCAAGTTAGTCCCAGAGGTCACTGTGCAGGGAGGGCGCGTCAAGGTCCCGCTGACGCTGATGTTGACGGTGTCGGCCGCAAGGGCCGGGACGGTGATGACTGCGGCCACCGCTGCCAGCAAGTAATTCTTGATCATGAATCGAGATCTCCAGGGGTTATCGATAATTGATGGTCAGCGTGTACTGATTTTGAAAGGTGCCCGTCGGGAACGCCTGAGTAAGGACGTATGGAACGAAGCTGATAGCGACCGTATTGCTGCCCTTGGCAAGCTGCATCGTCCGTGTGGCATTCAGCGTAACGGCGGAGGCGGTATCGGCCCATTGGGCTTGCAGGAACAGCCCGGTCAAGCTGGTATAGGAAAGGCCCGCAGCGGCGCTGTACACAGTTTGCGAAGACGTAAGCACCAGGTCCGCCGTCTTCGCGCTCAGACAGGTCACCGAGATATTCGCGGTTTGTTTAGCGGACGCGTAATCCGCGCTGCTGAGCGAGCCGAAGTTCAGCGTTGCCGAATTTACGGAGCTCAAGCTACAAGCCGGGGCTGTCACGGTGTAGATGATCGGCAACTCGAATATCCACTCTGCGTAATCCATCCAGTTAATAGACGTCACACCAAACTGGAAAAAGAAGTTGTAGTTGCCCGCAGCTGGCGCTGTCCCCTTGAGCGTCAAGTTGTAGGGCAGCACAGTGCCTACCTTGGCTTCTTTACACACCGAACCCGCACCCAGACAAACACCCGTGTTGGAGCCTAACGGCACTTCCGGCAACGTAGTGGCGGTGTAGTTGTTGATAATGGAAAAACGCGGTTGCCTGGACCCACTGGTCAAGGTGATCAGTTGATTGAGTGCGGCGCCGTACGGAAACCTGCGCGTCACGGTGCAACTTCCACTGATATTGATTTCGACCTGCTGGCCTGCCTCGAAGGTGTAACGAGGGATCGTTTTGGTGCCGCAATTGAGATTGCCCTTAACCAGAGCCTGAGCGGGCGCAGCTATAAAGCCAAATGTCGCGGCAGCGAACAGGGCCATCACCAGTGCGCGTTGCCAGCGGTAATACATGGCTATCGCTTTAGACGCACGGATGCTTGAGCGTGGCCATTCACTCGTCATGACGAACTCCTTTGCCGATTGTCATGTCATTGGATTTGACTGTGCACTTGATTGTAATTTGTACGATCGACGCCTCACCCTGATCGGTCGAAGGGAGTTCAAGCGCTTGAGCGCACCAGATATTATTGTTGACCTTGAGAACCAGCTCGGAGCGCGGCGGTACACCCGTGAGATAGACCCGGCCGTTATCCGCCATCATGGCGCTGATCAGGCGTTCGCCATCGCCCCCGAACAACTGGACGTCGGCGGCAAACGGAGCCGGCTGGCCCGACGGATCAAGCACGGTGAGAAGTACGCGTCGACCGATGCGCGTATCAAATTTTGCGAGCGCAAACGCCCCTCGATTAGGTGTTATTTCCTGCACCAGCTTGGAGATATCGGTGTCGTCGGAAAGCGAAGCGGTGTCCAGCGCGATGCGGTTCTTGCGGTAAGGCTGCGCCGACGGAACCACTGTGTAGCCGACGCCATTGGTACGAATACCGCTTTTGTTCAATACGGCGACCTCAGCGGCTCCTGGGGTTGCGACGATGACATTGGTCTCCCCCAGAGGCTGGGTGAACATCAGGTTGTTTTTGTACGCCACCACGCCGCCTTCAATACCGTACTCCAGTTGGCGGGTATCAGCGGACTGATTGATCGCGCTATGCACGATAGTGTTGGCGGCGTTATAGCGGGCGGCTAAGGACCCACCCGTCACATTGTCGTCCCGGGACACATGCTGGGTGACCCCGACGCTGTAGGACAGCGCGTTGTTCTCATATGTCGAGCCACTGAGCGCGGTCGAGCGTACTGCGGTGCCTTGGGAACCCTGGGTGGTGCTGACTGAGACACGCTTGCCGCTTTCGGGTGCGCCAAGCGGCAGGCTCAGGCTCAGCGACAGGCTGCGGCTGGTGGCGTCTTGCGACACGCTCTGAGCCACTCCGAGGGAGTAGGCCACACGGCCGATGCTGAAGTTGTATCCAACCTGAATGGAGGTGTTGCTTTGGCTGGCATTCCAGTAATCGGACTTCGACAGGTTGGCATACAGTCCTCCCATGGTGCCGAACTGCTGAGACACACTGGCGTTGAAACTGCTTTTTGTGTGGCCGTATTGAGCGCTGTCATACCACCGGGAGTTGACCTGGCTATCGAGTGCTTCGGTGAATGTATAAAAGCCCTTGGTGGAATATCGATACCCAACGAGGCTGAAGTTGGTGTTGGTCGCCGACAAGGATTTGGAATAGCGAAACCGATACGACTGACCTGAGAGGTGCTCCTTGGCTCCCCCGATGTTGTCACTTTGAGCGTGGGTGACATCCAGAGATATAGCCCCCACCCCCGCAAAATCATGAGCTAACCCGAGCAGGCCGGACGTGTAATTTTCGCTGATTTGAGTCCCGCCAAAGACGGTGCTACCGCCGCTCAAACCCCTACGCAAAGTGGCCTGTACTAACGCTGGCTTGGCCGTTTCGGCGTCCTCGTCACTTGGGCGGTATTGGCCGACCGCAATCGAATAGCTCTGCTGGCTCTCACGTAACATGTAAGGCACCGATGAAAAGGATTGGATGAATTGTTGGCGCTGACCGCTGGGTCCTTCGACCGTCACCTCCAGATCGCCGTTGCCGGCGGTGGAATAAAGATTGGTCAGCGCAAAGGGCCCAGAGGGCACCCATTGTTCGTTGATGACATAACCGCGCTGGCGAATAGTGACGAGGGAGCGGCCCGTGGCAATGCCGCGTATGACTGGGGCAAAACCCCGACTTTGTTCGGGAAGCATGTCCAGGTCCGAAGCAATCTCCGCGCCCCTGTAAGGAATGGACTCGAATAGGTCGCCTTCAGTGGATGTTTCCCCCACCGTAGCGATCGCCATCCAGTTGCCCATGTCCCGCTGGGCATAGGATTCGAGGGACTGCCACTTACCCGGGGCTGCGGTGCTTTTATGCCACGTAGAGTAGTTGCGCAGCCGCCAAGGACCGGTATTGAAGCCGCTGCGTAGGCTGGCAAATTGATTGTTCTGCTGCAAGCCACGGTATTGGCTCGTGCTGCCGGAAAAACTGTAGTTGGTAAAGGCTACTTGTTCGCCGTTACTCCACTGTTGACGGCGCACCGCAAAAGGTAGCGGGCCGATGTAGGCCTGGGGGATCTCGAGGCTCAACCGCTGGCGGTTGAAGTCATAGCGATAGCTGATGTCGGCAATGGGACCGGTAAACAGGACGCAGCCATTCTTTGTGTACTCCGCAGTAGATAAGCGCTCTGCCTTTATGCCTTGCCCTTGAAGAAAGGCAAGGTCAAAGCACGGAAAAAGTCCGGTGGCTGATGGCTGCGCAACGGTTTCCTTGATGAACTGCAGGTCTCGTCGGTCAATGAGCTTCTCATTGACAATAACGTCAACGCGGTAAGTTCCCGGTAGTTGCCCCGAACTCATGGCGTCGACTTGTTGAATAACTTGTGCCGAGCCCTGACCCCCGCCGATTTCAAGGAATGAGGCATCGAAGCGGTAAGCCGCGTCAACTTCCGACATCAGCAGCCCGCTACCCATTATCACAAGGTAACCGGCCGCCTTGCCGCTGCTCTTTAGAGGAGGGGAGGGCGAGCGAAGCATGTCACCAATCCTTAGTTAGCTTCCGATGGTCATGTCATCCAATCAATGAACAACAACGCTGGGTGCCGTGTTCGAACTTCCATACTCGTCGATATAACTCAGCGATAAGTTATCACCGTTGAATGCAGGCGTTTGCAGGTGCATGGTGCAGAAAGGGGAAATAACTTCGGGTACCGATTTCATCGGCAGACCATTGATTTTTACTTCATCTACGACAATATTGAAGCCTGAGTCGTTTCGCACGCTAAGCTTGCCTTTGCTTTGCGACCACTTCAGTTGTTGTACGGCATCTTTGACTTCGCCTTTTAATGTAAGTGGGCGGTAAAAAAGTTTGATCGTAGTCTTCAGGGCAATCTGTAGCACGTTTTGCGTCGCCAGTGATTCACTCAAAGCCGGAATGGCTTTTACATTGAGTAGAAAAAGGCTTTCCTGGTTTTTTGGCAGTGCCGAATCATCGATTCGAATTATGCGCAAAATATTTTCTTCATTGGTATCCAAGCGAAAAAGGGGGGGCGTAACGATAAAGTCCGACACACTTTTACTTTCATCGTCGCCATAGCGACTGACCCATGACTGCACTAGAAAGGGCGCGTCATCGCCTTTGTTGCTCAGCGTCAAGTTGGCCTCTTTCTCGGCACCTTTGTACACCACGCGAGTGGCGCCGACCGTTACCGCTGCCTGCGTTTGTGAAATGCACATCAATGGCATCAGAAAAAATGGGACAAGGTGTTTGTAGAGCATTGACTAATCCTCGGTGCCCCTGTGCAGCGTATAGCCGGCACAGGGGCGATAGCATTACTTGTAAGTTACGTCGAAGCTGGCCAACGCATAGACCTGACCTGTGCCGATACCGCTGGCGGTTACATTACCGTCGGTATCAACCGTATCTGCTGCCGTACGAACATAGGCTGCAGTGAAGTCGTATGTATTAGTTTGCGGACGCAGTACATAGTCAGTCGTCGGAGTGTTAAGCGGCAGCTTTGTCCCGGTGCGCGCATCATTTATCTGAATGGCAAGGCCTGAAACCTGATTGGAACCGGTGAGGCCCAGCAAGGTAGCGTCTGTGACGTCTTGTTGGCCGCTGAAGGTAATAGCTACGTTCTTCTTGGTCGAAGTGCTGCAGTTTTCGAGGCTGATCGAGAACGGTGTGGCGTTAGCAGTCGACCCTACGTCTGCCGCAAAGCTGGACAGTTGAACCTGACCCAGGCTGACCGTTTTACTGACACTGTCGGTCGTAATAGTGCAGGCATTATCACTGACACTTCCGGTGAACTCGACCTGGCCGTCGGCGGCGTGGGCTGCTGCTGCGAGAACCATCAACAGCGACGACGCGCACAGCGCTGAGTACTTTACTGTGTTGTTAATCATGGGGTGTAGCTCCTGTACGTAACTATCCAATATGAGGTACTTGCGGCTGCACTCCGGCAAGTACCGTTATCATGTGGCGAGCCTAGTGCCGAAACTATAAGGAGATTCTTAAATAGTCTTGTGACGTGTTTTTCAAAGGTTAAGGGTGGCGGAGTAATAGGGTGCGATTTTTAAGGATCGTCTTATGTTCATGGCGCGCAACCTTGTGCACTATTGCAACCCCAATTTCACACATTGATTATTGCCCCTGCGACCTCATGTCATTGGGCTTGGAGTGCTTTTATGAAAACTAATATAGTTTGGATGTCTTTGGCTGCGTCGCTGGTTTGCTCTACAGCTGCCAATGCTGCCGATGGCACCATCAACTTCACTGGCAATATCTCAACTGCCGCTTGTACGGTCAGCACCGCCAGTGCTTCACAAACCGTCAATCTTGGAACGGTCACGGCTTCCACGTTCACGGGCACCGCTGGCGTGGCAGTAGCGCCAACTCGGTTCACCATCGCGCTCAGTGCGTGCCCGGATACCCTGACCACTGCCAACATCAAGTTCGACGGTGTCGCCAATACCGCTAACAGCAATTTGTTAGCCTTGAGTAGCGGGCAAACCGCCACCGGCGTGGGTATTGGTATCTATGAATCCAACGGCAGCACGCTCATTCCGCTGCAAACCGCCGCTGCGCCTATTTCGTTCGACGCAACCGGCAACGCCTCGGTCGATTACGTTGCCAAGTATGTGTCGACGGCAGCCAGTGTCACCGCAGGTACCGCCAACGCCGTTACCAACTTCACCATCGCCTACAACTGATGAAGCTGCTGCGAGGGGCTCCCTCGCAGCTACTTTTCGATAGATGTGTCGCTAAGGAAAAACATGATGAAACAGTGGTTAGCCAGTGTGTGCGTGGCGGCTGGAGTACTGGCATGCGTCGGTCACGCGCAAGCTGGCGTGGTGATTGGTGGCACTCGTCTGGTTTATGACGCGAGTAAGCGAGAGGCTAGTTTATCTATCAGCAATCCAGAGAAAGTTACACCTTATCTTGTTCAGTCCTGGGTGCAAAACATGTCCAGCACCGACACGACCAAGGTTCCGTTCGTTATCACGCCACCGCTGTTTCGACTGGATCCAGGACAACAGAATGCGCTGCGCATCGTGAAGGTTGGCGGTGATCTATCGGAGCGTCGAGAGTCGGTTTTTATGCTCAACATAAAGTCGATTCCCTCGTCCAAACAGTCCGAGCTCAACCAACTGCAGATTACCGTCAAGGCGCAATTGAAGTTGTTCTACCGACCCTCTTCGCTCAAGGGTCAGAACGCTGATGAGGCCTATAAGTCTTTGACATTTAATCGTCAGGGCAAACAGCTGCAGGTCAGTAACCCCACACCGTTCTATGTGTCGTTCTACAGCGTCAAGGTGGGTGGCGTAGCCATTGAAAACCCGCAAATGGTCGCACCTCAAGGCACGCTGCAGTGGCCGGTAGCGGTGCCTGACAATTCCACCGTGACTTGGCAAGCCATTACCGATTACGGCGGTATCACGCTGCCAGCAAATGTTCAGCTGTAGATCCCCGGTACTTCGGCCCGTTGATAGCAATAGCGAACATTTCATTGTTGTGCCGCCGTTACGGCGAGCGGGCGCGCCTTCCTCCTGTGGAGGGACATCAAGATTTAGTGGGAAAGTTAAATGCTTGGTATCTCTGTGTTTCATCGGGTGTGGCGACGATCGCATTGCAAGCCCGTGTTCGTAATGACGACCTTTTTGCCCCGAGTTCTGAGCGCATCTATGGGGATGGTAGTGCCGCTCTTTTGCGAAAGCGCATTGGCCGATGACTACTTCAATCCCAATGCCCTTGAGCTGAGCGACCCGTCTCATCCTGCCATTAGCCTCGCACAGTTTTCCCATACGGGCGGACAATTGCCGGGCCGATATCGCGTCGATATCTACCTCAACGATCGTGAGATTGACACTCGAGATGTTTCATTCGTTAAACAGGGCGATACGCTGCAAGCGGAGTTAACGGTGCAGCAGTTAAGGGATATGGGCGTAAAAATTGCGGCCTTTCCGGAGCTAAAAGCGCTTGATGACGCCGCGGTCATTACTGACCTGGGACACTATATTCCGGCCGCCATTAGTCAGTTGAAGTTTTCGGAACAACGACTTGATGTCAGTATTCCCCAGGCGGCGCTCAATATCGAAGCGCGTGAATTCGTCGACCCGAGCACATGGGATGAAGGCCTCCCGGCGGCGCTGTTCAATTACAGCTTCAGTGGTTCCAACACCCACTATAACTCCACGTCGGCCACAACCAATAGCGAGTACCTGAACCTGCATAGCGGTGCCAATCTGGGCGCCTGGCGCTTTCGCAACTATTCGACCTACACCGACAGCGGGCAGGGCAGTAGTGGTTGGAGCAGCATCAATACCTACGTGCAGCGCGACATTCAGCGTATCAAGGGCCAACTCACGCTCGGCCAAGGGTTCACGCCGAGCAATGTCTTCGATAGCGTGCAGTTCAAGGGTGTTCAAGTCGCCTCTGACGACAACATGCTGCCAGACAGCTTGAGGGGCTTTGCGCCGGTGGTACGAGGTATTGCCCAGAGTAACGCTCAGGTCACGGTGCGCCAGAACGGCTACATCATTTATCAGACCTACGTGGCGCCCGGGGCATTCGCAATCTCCGACTTATATCCGACATCCTCCAGTGGCGACCTTGAAGTCATCATTAAGGAGGCAGATGGCACCGAACGGCGTTCGGTTCAGGCGTTTTCTGCGGTGCCTACGATGGTGCGCGAGCGCCAGCTTAAATACGCGGTTACGGCGGGTCAGTTCGCGTCACAAATCCAGGGTGCAGAAACACCCACTTTTATGCAAAGCACTTGGGTATATGGTCTGCCCTGGTCTACCACGGTGTATGGAGGCCAGCTCTTCGCCAATAACTATGATGCGCTGGCGGTGGGTGTCAGCCGCGGATTTGGTGATATCGGCTCCTTGTCATTCGATGTGACCCAAGCCCGCGCCCAACTCAAGGATGGTTCCGATCAACAAGGGCGCTCTTATCGTGTGCAATACGCCAAGGACATCCAGGCCACCGGTACTACGTTCACACTGGCCGGCTACCGCTATGCCACTGATGGCTATTACGACTTCCAGGAAGCCAATGAGACCCAGGCCTCGGGATTGGACAGCCGCTTGCAGGGTTATATAAAACGCAGCAAGACCCAGCTCAGCGTCAATCAGTCCATAGGTCGTTACGGCAATGTCTATCTGTCCGGTTACCAACAGGATTACTGGGCGCGCAGTGGTTATGAGCGCAATATCAGCGCGGGCTACAACGTCAGTCACAAGGGTGTTTCCTATAACCTTAGTTATACCTTCAGTCAGTCGCCAGGTCTGAATACCAACGATCAACAATTGGCTTTCAGCGTCCAGATTCCTTTGGATACCGTACGTCCAAACCTATGGGCCACATACAGCGCCAATGCCGACAAGCAAGGCCTTGTGTCGCAGCAAGCAGGTATTAGCGGTACGGCGATGGCCGACAACAACCTGAATTACAGCGTCCAGCAGACCCACGGAACCGGCGCCGGCAATAGCGGCAGCATGAGTGCTGATTATCGCGGTACCAGTGGCCTGCTCAATGGCAGCTACAACTACAGTGAAGGTTTGCGCCAGATCAACTATGGCGTGCAGGGTGGTGTTGTCGTGCACCCCTATGGAGTGACGTTTTCGCAGCCTTTGGGTGACACGCTGGCATTGGTCAGAGCACCGGGTGCCAGTGATGTGAAAGTTGAAAACAACACGGGCGTCTACACCGACTCCAACGGTTATGCGGTAGTCCCGTATGTCAGCACTTACCGCAAGACCAGCATCGCACTCGACACCCAGACACTACAGGAGGATGTGGACGTTAAAACTACCTCGCAAACGGTCATTCCCACTCAGGGCGCCGTGGTATTGGCCAACTTCGTGACCCGAGTAGGCAGTCGTGTGCTGTTCAGCCTCACTTATAAAGGCCGTGCGATTCCATTTGGTGCGGAGGTTGATCTGGTCAAGAACAACGTAGAAGTCGAAAGCAATTCCTCGATCGTGGGGGGTAACGGCGAGGTGTACCTGAGCGGCATGCCGCAGAGCGGCCACCTGGCGGTGCGATGGGGCCTTCGTTCCGAGCACCACTGTCGAGCGGAGTTTCACTTGCCGTCGCCAATTAAGAGTAAAAGCACGAATGTCTCCGCGGCAGTTCAAAGCCTGGATGCAGTGTGCCACTGACATGAGAGAATTAATGTTCAATACAAAGCGTTTGATTCAGGCCGTATTACTCGCGCTGATTGGCGGCTTCATGTTCGTTCCTCAGGCATTGGCTTATACCTGCACGACCGTGACGACTTCGAGCACTGTCACGATTCCTAATATGACGGTGAGAAGAGACGTCGCCGTTGGTTCCGTTATAGGAACGGCAATTTCAACCGGAAAAATCTCTGCTTTTAACTGTACTGATAGCGCGCCAGCGTCAAACGATCAAAAAATCGGATTCAAGGGCTATGGCACGAAATCTACTCAGATCAACGGGGGGAACGTGTACAGGCTGGGTCCTGCATCGACAGGCATTGGTTATACTATCTCTGGCCAGTCAGTTGATTGCAGTGGTACGTACTTGTTAAGTAGCAGTAACGATATTCTTTATAGTTGTGGGGCTGTACCAAGTCTTCCTACCCAACCTGTTGCCGAAACGCTCATATTCACGTTTTACAAGATTGGTGATGTTGCGGCGACCAGTGTTCCCGCGCAGCAACTGGCAGGGTTGCTTTTGCAAAATAGTGCGATAACGACACAGGCGCCTGAGTCCGCGATAATGAGCAGTGCGTTCAAAGTAACCAGCCTTGGGTGCACCTTGACGAATACAGCGATCAGTGTGCCCATGGGCACAGTAAACAGTTCAAACTTCAGCGGCACCAGCTATGGTTCAACGATGTCGGCGAAGGCTTTTTCCATCCCCCTGACCTGTGATTCCGGTACTGCAGTGACGATGCAGATCGATGCTGGGGCCTCCGGTACAGTGGCTTACAAGATGGGGGTACTACAATTGGATTCGGCAACCTCTGGCACCGCCGCCACCGGCGTGGGATTGCAGATTCTGCGCAACGGCAGCCCGTTGGTCCTTGGAACTGCAATCAGCATCGGTACACCTTCGGCAACAGGTGCGTTCGATATCCCTCTCAGTGCCCGCTACTTTCGTAGCGCAGCAACAGTGACCGCCGGGCAAGCGAATGCCAGTGCGACCTTCACCATGACGTACAACTAGTTTATATAGGCGTTCACCTGTTGATCTGTGCCAAAGGTAACGATGATACAGGGGGTTATTCTGAGGGCAGACCCGCCAGAATGGCGGGTCTGAACGGGGGGTCAGAGCTTCGGCAACTGCCCAATACGGCCCATCATTTCGGTCACGACCTGCAGGTCCAGCAGGAACTGGTCGACGGTCTTGAACTCGTTGTCGGTGTGGCCGGTGTACTTGACGTCCGGCATCGCCAGGCCGAATTGCACGCCATTAGGCAGTTCATGTACTGAGGTGGCGCCGGCGGAGGTGCCGTACTTGTGTTCCAGGCCCAGGTTTTCGCTGGCCACGGCCAGCAAGGCCTTGACCCACTCACCCTCAGGGTTGCGGTACATCGGCTCGGCGATCGAGTAGTCGAAGGCCACCGCAATGTGGCTCTTCTTGCTCCAGGCGCCAAGCTTATCGGCGATTTCTTTCTTGAGCGTTTCCGGGGACTTGCCGACCGGCACCCGCAGGTTGACCGCGAGCTTGAAGGCTTTGTCATCCATCCCGACATAGGTCAGGGAAGCGGTCAGCGGGCCCATAAACTTGTCGGAAAAGCCGACCCCTAATTTGCCACCCTGGTAGTCCAGGCCCCAGTTGTCGGCGGCGTAGCGGGCGGCGTCGGTGATGTGGTTGTGCTTGAGCGCGACCTTGCCGTCGAGGCTGTTGATGAAGTCCAGCATCCTTGCCACCGGGTTGACGCCTGATTCGGGCTCGGAGGAGTGGGCGGAAACACCGGTGACCGTCAGCTTGACGTCCTTGCCGACGACCTTGGCGGTCACGCCGAAGTTGCCGCCATTGCGCTTGGCATAGTCGGTACCGGCCTTTTGCAGGCTGGCGGCCAATTCAGCGGGCTTGTCGCTCACAAGAGTGGCGAGCGAAGTTGATGGAATCTGGTTGGTTGCCAGGCCGCCCGTCATCAAGGTGATTTCGGCGCCAGTGCCTTCTGCCTTACGCCGGGCAAAGTTCGCCATGACGGTGCCGTAGCCTTTCTCGGCGATCACTACCGGGTAGCCGCCATCCAGCGCCAGGTTGTAGTTAGGTGTCGGGTTGCGTTCGAAGTAATAGGGGATGGCGTCGCCGGTGGTTTCCTCAGTAGTGTCCACCAGTAGCTTGAAATTTCTCGCCAGCGCGAGCTTCTCTTCCTTGATGATCTTCATGGCGTAGAGCGTCACCACGATGCCGTTCTTGTCATCCTCGGTGCCCCGGCCATACATGCGGTCGCCCACCAGGGTGACCTTGAACGGATCGAGGTGGGTGCCGTCTTCCAGGACCCAGTTCTCTGGCGTCACGGGCACTACATCGGCATGAGCGTGAATGCCCACGACTTCATCGCCACTGCCTTCCAGGGAGATTTCATAGACGCGATTATCGACGTTGCGAAAGTTCAGGTTGAAGGCCTGGGCAAGGCCTTTGATCTTGTCGGCGATCTTGATGAATTCGGGATTGTTGTGCTGGTCAACGCCGTCTACGCGAAAGGTTGGGATGGCCACCAGCTCACGAAGGGTCTCGGTGGCCGCGCTGCCGTATTTCACCCGTGCATAGAGGCCAAGCAGGCGATGGATCTCGTTCTGCTGTTCAGGGGAAAGGGTCTTGTTGCCGAGGAAGGCACTGATTGCCGGGCCGATATCGGCGGTTTTGGCCAGGTCGCTCTTGGCCAGGCGGTCCAGGAACTGCCTGAAATCCGTGACCGATGTGTCACTGAAAGTCTTGAGAATGGTCGCGCTCTGTTGCGGGCTGATGTTGGCCTGCGCAACCGTGGTGAACGACGAAAGGCTGGCCAGGATCAGGGTGGTCGCAGCCAGGTGCTTGAGTGAGAAATCCATTGCTGGGGACATTCCTTTGCAGGTTGAAAGTGAGAAATATCTGATAGATGAGACGAAACATTTCCAAGCTAACACCATGAGGGAGCGGTAGGGGAGCCCCAGAAGTAGTATCTGTCGCACAGCAATGCAAAAGCGGCGCAGAAACGAAAAGCCCCAGGGGATCAGCTGTGTGCTAGATCCAGACGTCATTCATCATCGTCCGTTCTCCCCCTTGATCGCCGGTGTTCAGCACTCCACAGGGCTCTATCAACAGCAGTTTGACCTCTCCCTCAGCATAAGGCTTGTGCTCAACCCCTTTGGGCACCACATACATTTCGCCTTGATTGATCAGCACCGCACCATCGCGAAAATCGATGCGTAACCTGCCCTCCAGGACGATAAAGGTTTCATCCGTATCGGCATGGCTGTGCCAGATGAAATCGCCTTCGATTTTCACAGCCTTGAATTGGTAGTCGTTCATCTGGGCGATGACCTTGGGTGTCCACTGTTCGCTGAACAGGGCGTACTTTTCTGAAAAGTTGATCGCGGTGTATGGGGGGATAGCGGATGAGTCAGGCATGGTGGTCTCTCGGGTGTTCAAGAAGTCGAAGCCTGACGTTAATCGCGCCGTGCCCACGCGTATTGCACGATTGTGCATCCACCACCTGATGCCCGTTACGCCGACAAGCGGCAACGACTACCGACCTAATGAGGGCTATTTTGTCAGCCTGATAGCGTTGACGAGCGGTTTTGTAAACAATAGCGGCAGATCCCAACGCGCCTATCTCCAGGGGCGCCGTCGCTATTTGTTTTCTACCGAGATGCCCATGTCTGTTCTGATCCGCGATACCGTTTTGCCTCACCCACTTCAGACCGAGGTTCAGCCATGAGCGATACCACGGTCGAGCTGATACAAACCGGCCCGGAGCAGGCTCAACTGATCCGCAACCTCTACCAGTTCTATGCCTATGAGTCCTCGGACTGGGAGCAGGAAGACGTTGAAGTCGATGGCCGTTTCTATATCCATGAAGAGCATCTGGCCCGCTACTGGCAAGACCCGCAATGGAGCGCCAACCTGCTGTTGGTCGACGGTTTTATCGCCGGCTTCCTGTTGATTGAGCAGAGCGAGTTGCCGGGGCTCAATGCCCTGGAGCTGGCAGACCTGTTTATCTTGAAACGCTATCGGCGCCAGGGTATCGGCCGCGCCCTGGCCACCCAGGTTCTGACCAGCGGCGAGGCCGACTGGCTGGTGCGTTTTTATGACCAGGATGAAGCCTCGCAAGCGTTCTGGCGCACGGTGCTGGATAACCTGCCACGGCCGGTGCAGGCCATCGAGCTGGATGACGAGCCGCAATTGTTGAGTTTTCTGGTAACGCGAGCGGTGCATTGAGGGAAGGCTTTCGGTTGCTGGCACTTTGCCTTGTGTGCTGGCATGCTCTCGCCCATTTGGGCAGTGGACGCTGCCCTGGCAGACGTGGTCATGGAGAGCAACGTGGGTTTAGAAAAAAAGGCCAAGGCAGCACAACTCAGTGTGCTGAGCAGGTATGACGTACTCGCCGATTTTTCCGGTGAGGAAGAAGCCGTGCTGGACCGCATCCTCAAGGGCAAGGTAGCGATAGGCGCCGCGCAGGCCATGACTTTCGCGGGCTGGTGCGATGAGATGCTGGGCCTGGGCCGGCGTGTGCCGGTGGCGCGTTTCGATGACGCAGTGACCGGGCAAACCCGTATCAGCACGCTGGCGCTCGGTCTTGACCTGGCCAAGTCCCTCAAGGCGCGGGACAAGCTACTGACTGCGCCAATCAAGGGCCACCAGCAACACATCCAGCAGTTGCAGGATCAGTTGCGCGTGCTGACGCATCAGGAGGCTGCTGCGCTGGAGAGTGAGGCTTCGGGGCGCTTGCGCTATTGGTACGGCGATGCGACTGAACGTTTGCAAGTCATCTTGTGGGACATCAAGGACATTGAAGGGCCAATCCAGGAGTATCAGGGGAAGTCCAACAGGGATTACCGCCAGCTTCTCCTAGAGATCATCCTGAACGCATTGTCGTCATTGGATCACCTGGGCTTTTTTATCAATGTGGAGTTGCAGGATGCCTCGGATAAAACGCCTGTTCCTGCGCCGGTAATGCTGCATCGTGGTCAACCGCTTGCGGATGATCCCTACGATCAGGAACGCTTCAGTTTTGAGGTTAAAGACGTTCAGGCCGATATGCTCGATGTGGCCAGCGCGCGTGCGCGCCCTTGGCAGGCGCTGGACGCCATCGATCAGAAAACACGTTTCAATTGCCGCGTAGAAGTCGCCGTCAGTAAAACTCCCGACCTAAGCGAGGGCGAGTTGCTGCACTTGTCATGCTTCCTGCACAAACTGTTCGAGACGCTGGCCAGGTCCGGCGACAGCCGGCCACGCGGTGCCTTGCGTGAAGCAGTGATTCTCTGCCTGTTACTTGCCTGGACAGCGCCGTGCATGCCTGCCCGAAATCACCGCCAACAGCAGCAGTTGCTCGGCTTGCAAGACACCTTCTACCGTGACATTCGACCGAAGAACTCGGACAAGTCGAGAGCTGCGTCGGACGTGTCGGCAGGCCAGATCGTCGAGCATCTGTTGCGGATCATGTGGGTGCAGATCCAGCACTGAGGGGCGCCAGCAGGTCGACGGCCGCCAAGAAAACCGAGCATCACCAGGCAGCCTTCCAGGGCTAGGGCCGCGATGATGAGCGGCAAGGCGTGATACCCGTCCAAGTAGACCCCCGGACGGCTCGGTGATAAAGGCGCGGCGAGCGAGCCGCGCCTTGTGATGCAAGGAGGGGCAAAGACTCAGCGACTGAGAAACGCCAGCAAGTCTTCATTCAAGGTCTGAGCGTGGGTAGCGGCAAAACCGTGGGGCGCGCCCGGATAGACCTTCAGCTCGGCGCCCTTGATCAGCGAGGCGGCAACCTTGCCGGTGGTTTCAAACGGCACGACCTGGTCGGCATCGCCATGGATCACCAGGGTCGGCACATCGATCTTGGCCATGTCCGGGCGAAAGTCGGTTTCCGAGAAGGCGGTGACGCAGTCCACGGTAGCCTTGAGGGACGCCAGCAGGGCGATGTTCAGCGTCTGGGCCAGCACACCGTCCGACACCTTCTGGCCTTGATTGAGACCATAGAAAGGGGTGCTGAAGTCAGCGATAAATTGCGCTCGATCCTTCAGCAAACTCGCCTTGATGTCATCGAACACGGCACTGTCGACACCTTGCGGGTAATCGGGCTTTTTACCGAGCAGCGGTGTCACCGCGCCCAGCAGCACCAGGCCTGCGACACGCTTGCTGCCGTGGCGGGCGATATAGCGGCTTACATCGCCACCGCCCATGGAAAAGCCCACCAGGGTGACTTCCTGCAAGTCCAGGTGGTTGATCAAACCTGCGATGTCATCGGCGAAGGTGTCGTAGTTGTTGCCGGTCCACGGCTGGTCGGACCGCCCGAAGCCACGCCGGTCGAAGGCAATGGTGCGGTAGCCGCGGCTGCTCAGGTACTCCATCTGGTATTCCCACATGTCGGCATCCAGCGGCCAACCGTGGCTGAACAGCACCGGTTTACCGGTACCCCAGTCCTTGAAATAGATTTGAGTACCGTCTTGGGTGGCGAACGTGCTCATAGAAACTCCTTGGGTTGTGGGTCAAGAGTGGCAAGGCTCACTATTGCTGGAAACCAGGCGATGGGCTTGTACGGATGTGCTCGATTGAACGGTTCAGCCGCTATGCTGGTCAACTGATCTTCAATGTCTTAAATGAGGTGAACGAAATGGTCAAGACTTACAGTTACGCCGCCCGTGACTCCAAGGACTCGCTCAAGCCCTTCACCTTCGAACGTCGTACGCCGGGAGCGGACGACGTGCAGATCGACATCCTCTATTGCGGCGTTTGCCACTCGGACCTGCACACCGTGCGCAACGAGTGGAACAACACCCTTTATCCTTCGGTCCCTGGTCATGAAATCGTCGGCCGGATCACGGCGGTGGGGGCCAATGTCAGTAAATTCAAAGTTGGCGACCTGGCCGGTGTCGGCTGCATGGTCGACAGCTGCCAGAAGTGTGCGTCCTGCGCCGAGGGTGAAGAGCAGTACTGCGAGAACGGTTTCACCGGCACCTACAACGGCCCGGTGTTTGGCGGAGAGAACACCTTCGGCGGTTACTCGGACAGCATAGTGGTTAAGGAGAAGTTCGTCCTGCGCATCTCCCACGACGAAGCCCAACTGGCGGCTGTCGCTCCTTTGCTGTGTGCTGGCATCACCACTTATTCGCCGCTGCATCACTGGAAGGTTGGCCCCGGTCAGAAAGTCGGGGTAGTCGGCCTGGGTGGCCTGGGCCATATGGCGGTCAAGATCGCTCACGCCATGGGCGCGTATGTGGTGCTGTTCACCACCTCGCCCAGTAAACGTGAAGATGGCTTGCGCCTGGGCGCCGATGAAGTGGTGGTATCAAAGAACCCGGATGAAATGGCCAAGTTTGCCAATAGCCTGAACTTCATCCTCAACACCGTGGCTGCGCCCCATGACCTGGACGCCTTCCTCAACCTGCTCAAGCGCGACGGCACCATGACGTTGGTCGGTGCGCCAGACAGTCCGCATCCATCGCCTTCGGTATTCAACCTGATCTTCAAACGCCGCAGCCTGGCGGGTTCATTAATCGGCGGTATCCAGGAAACCCAGGACATGCTGGATTTCTGCGCCAAACACGGGATTGTCTCGGATATCGAGATGATCGATATCCAGAACATCAATGAATCCTACGAGCGCATGCTCAAGGGCGATGTGAAGTATCGATTTGTGATCGACATGGACAGCCTCAAGCAGGAAAGCCACGCGGCCTGATCTCGTTACTGCGGCATAGCAGTCGAGTGGAACGAGGCTGCGTCCGAGGACGCAGCCCTCGCCAATCTCACGGATGCTCCAGGTGACACCGCACTTGCTGATGCACACTGCCCGCCAACCGTTGCGGCTGCTCGCAGCCTTCGGCGCGGCGCGGGCAGCGTTCGAGAAAAAAACAGCCGCTGGGCAGTACCCGATTACCCGGTAGCTCCGTGGGCGCGCTGATGTATTCATCGTCCAGCGGCACCCCCAGCCGTGGCACTGCGTCCAGCAACAGGCGCGTGTACGGATGGCGTGGCAGCTCCAACACCTGCTTGGCACAACCCAACTCGACGATCTGCCCCAGGTACATCACCGCGACCCGGTCGGCCATGTGCCGCACCACCGAGACGTTGTGGGAAATCAGGATATAGGTCAGGCCCAGGCGCCGTTGTAGTTCGGCCAGCAGGTTGAGGATCTGCGCCTGGACCGAGATGTCCAGGGCCGAGGTCGGCTCATCCAGCACCAGAATGCTCGGGTTGGACGCCAGGGCGCGGGCGATGGCGATGCGTTGCCGTTGGCCGCCGGAGAATTGGTGGGGAAAACGGTCCAGGTATTCGGCGCGAATGCCCACTTGCTCGGCGACCTTGGCGGCGATGCCGCGCATCTGGTTGCGGGGTGTGCCGCCGAGGGAGAACAGCGGCTCGGTGATGATCTTCCAGATAGGCAAGCGTGGATCGAGGGACGATTGCGGGTCCTGGAACACAATCTGCACATTGGCATGGCGCTCCCTTGCGCTGCTGTAGACCCAGCGCACATCACCGGCGCTGGGCGCCACCAGGCCCATCAGCAGTTGGGCGAGGGTGCTTTTGCCGCAGCCGGATTCGCCGACGATGCCCAGGGTTTCTCCGGGGCGGACCTGCAAGTCGATGCCGTTGAGCGCGTGGGCAAAACCCTGGGGACGGCCCAGCCAGTCGTTGCGCACCGGGAACTTTACCTGCACGTCCCTGAGGGTCAGTAATGGATCTTGGGAAACAGTCATTACACAGGCTCCGCAACGGACAGCCAACACGCACTTTTGCGTTGGCTGGCCGAGTCGATCAGGTTAAGACGCGGCCGTTCGGCGCATTGGTTCATGGCTTGGGGGCAGCGTTCGCGAAAGGTGCAGCCAGCGGGCAGGGCGGACAGGTTTGGCACTTGCCCTGCAATGGTCAGCAAGTCCTCGCCGGGCTCTACCTGTTCGGGCAGGCCGCTGAGCAAGCCTTGGGTGTAAGGGTGGCGCGGATCGCCCATCACCAAGGCTGTCGGCCCTTCCTCCACCACCGCGCCGGTGTACATCACGTAGACCCGGTCGCAGAACTGCGAGACCACCGCCATGTCGTGGGTGATCAACAAAATCGCGGTGCCGTGCTGGCGAGCCTTTTCCCGCAGCAGCAACAGCACCTGGCGCTGCACGGTGACGTCGAGGGCGGTGGTCGGTTCGTCGGCGATCAGCAGTTGCGGATCGCAGGAAAATGCCAGGGCGATCATCACCCGCTGGCGCATGCCGCCGGACAGCTCGAAAGGGTAGCTGTCGAGGATCTGCTCGGGGTCGGCAATGTGCATGTCCCGCAACAGGGCGACGGCCTTGGCCTTTGCCTCGGCCTTGCTCAAGTGTTGGTGGTGGATGATCACATCGAGCATCTGTCGGCCGATACGCCGCGTCGGGTTGAGGGCGGTCATGGGCTCCTGGAAGATCATCGCCGCGTCACGGCCACGAATCTGCAGCAGCTCTTTTTCGCTGGCACCGAGCATGTCACGGCCGAGCATGTGCAAGCAGCCGTTGGTGATCCGGTAACTGCGCTCGGGCAGCAGGCGCAGGCTGAGCATGGCGGTGACGGATTTTCCGGAGCCGGACTCGCCTACTACACCAACGATTTCTCCCGGATTAACGTGCAGCGATACGCCGTTGAGAGCCTGGACATTATTGCGATAAGCCGGGAATTCCAGGCTCAGGTTGTCGATGGCGAGCACCGCTGGGCTGGACATGGTCATTTCCCCTGTTGCCGTGGGTCGAGCAGGTCACGGACACCGTCACCCAGTAGGTTGAAACCGGTGGCGGTGATCAGGATCGCCAGCCCCGGAAAGGTCGAGTACCACCAGTTGTCGAGAATGAAATTGCGCCCGGTGGCGACCATCGCGCCCCATTCGGCAGTGGGCTGTTGCGCCCCCAGGCCGATAAAACCCAGGGCCGAGGCCATGAGAATGGCGCTGCCGATGTCCAGGCTCAGTTGCACCAGCAACGGCGGCATGGCATTACGGCCCACGTGCCAGGAGACGATATGCCAGCGCCCGGCGCCAAAGGTCTGGGCCGCCTTGACGTAGCCCATCTGGCGGATGGTCAGGGCTTGCCCGCGGGCCAGGCGCACGTAGAACGGAATGCGCACCACGGTGATCGCCAGCATTGCGTTGAACAGGCTGGGGCCCAGCGCGGCGGCCAGGGCCATGATCAGCACCAGCGATGGCACCGAGAGCATGATGTCCATCAACCGCATGATCAAACCGTCAAAACGCCCGCCGATGATCCCCGACAGGCAACCCAGCACGCCGCCGGCCAGGCACGAAGCAAACGCCACGAACAGGCCGACGCCCACCGATTGGCGGCTGCCATACAGCACCCGGCTGAACAGGTCGCGGCCCACTTCATCGGTGCCAAACCAATGAGCGGCCGACGGTGCTGCCAGGCGTTGGGCCAGGTTCAGCGCATTGGGGTCGTGGCTGGCCAGCCACGGGGCGAAGGCCATGCAAATCAGTACCACCAACGTGATGGTCAGGCCGGCGATGGTCAGCGGGCTGCGTTGCACCTGATAACCCAGATAGGCCAGGCGCACACGCAAGGTTGGGCGTTGGGCCAAGGGCACGGGCAAAGGCATTGTCAGTGGAGCAGTCATCTCAGTTCACCTCGCCGATACGTGGATCGATGACCCGGTACAGCAGGTCGATCGCCATGTTGAGCAGCACATAAATAAACGACACCAGGATCGCGAAACCCATCACCGCCGGGAAATCCAGGGACTGGATCGACTTGACCACATAGGCGCCCATGCCCGGCCAGGCGAACACGGTTTCGGTGAGCACCGCGCCGTAGAGCAAGTCGCCCAGGGTCAGGCCGAGCACGGTGACCGAAGGGATCAGCGCGTTGGGCAGGGCGTGGCGCAGGATTACCGCCCAGCGCGACAGGCCATAGGCGCGGGCGGTGCGGATGTAGTCCTCGCCCAATTGGTCGAGCATCGCCGAACGAATCTGTCGGGCCACCACGCCCAGGTTGACGAAGCCCAGGGTGATCGCCGGCAGGATCAGGTGTTGCAGGGCATTGAGGAACAGCGGGATATCACCGGCCAGCAATGAGTCCACCAGGTAGAACCCGGTAATGGTGCGCGGTGGTTCCAGGCCTTCGTCCAGCCGACCGCTGCCGGGCAACCAGCCGAGTTGCCCGTAGAACAACACGATTAAGCCCAGGCCGAGCCAGAACGCCGGAGTGGAAATGCCGGTGACCGCCAGGGTGCGAGCGATCTGGTCGATGGCGCGGTTGTGATAGACCGCCGACAACACTCCCAGCGGCACGCCCACCAGCACCGACAGCAGCAGCGCGGCGATGGCCAGTTCCAGAGTGGCGGGGAAGAACGCTTGCAGGTCTTCCAGCACCGGGCGGCTGGTGCGGATTGACGTGCCTAGATCGCCGTGGAGCAGGTCGCTCATGTAGCGGGCGTACTGCTGGTACAACGGCAGGTCGAGGCCCAGTTGGTGACGGATGTTCTCGACGATGGCGTCGCTGGCCCGGTCACCGGCAATCAGCCGCGCCGGGTCACCCGGGATCAGATGGGAGATGCAAAAGGTAATCAGCGAAACCCCGACCACGACCAATAACAGGCCGAACAGGCGTTTGCGCAACATATTCAGGAAGGCCATGGGGGCTCCTCGTTGTGGCGAGCAGGTTTGCTAGGTGTGGCGAGCGGGCTTGCCCGCGTTGGGCTGCGTAGCAGCCCCAGAATCAACCACCTCGTTCTTCCTGGCAGAATGCGGTGACCTCAGTGGGGCCGCTTCGCGACCCAACGCGGGCAAGCCCGCTCGCCACAAAAGCCCTGGTGCTGTTTACTTACTGATCTCAGCCACGTTGAACACCTGTTCCAGCATCGGATGGAACACGTAGCCCTTCACCGAATCACGCATCGGCAGGCTGTAGTTCTTCTGGTACAGGTAGGCGTAGACGCTGTCCTTGAGCACGATCTTCTGCGCCTGCTGGTACAGTTCGATGCGCTTGGCGGTGTCGTTGTTGGCGGCGGCATCGCGGATCAGCGTGTCCACTTGCGGGTTGCTGTAGAACGAGCGGTTGCCTGCCAGGCCTTGCAGGTTGGAGTCGAACCAGAAGTTCATGAACATGTAGGGGTCGGCGAAGTCCGGGCTCCAGGAACCGATGGCCACGTCGAAATCACCCTTGCCCAGGCGTTCGCGCATGGTGGCGTTGGCCAGTTTTTCCATCTTCAGGTTGATACCCAGCGGCGCCAGGCCGGCTTGCAGGGTCAGGCCGATGGATTCCCAGTTGGCGTCCTTGTCCGAGTAGACAAAGTTCAGGTTGCTGATTTTTTGCGGGACTTTCTTGAGGTTGGCGCCAGCGGCGTCCAGGTCCTGTTTCATCATTGGCAGGCTGGCGTCATGCGCCCACATACCATCGGGAATAGGCCCGTTCATCAACTTGGCCTGGCCCTTGAGGATGCCCTCGACAATGCCTTGATAGTCGATGGCGTCGATGATGGCCTGGCGGGCGTTCTGGTTATCCAGCGGGGCCTTTTTGTTGTTCAGGTACAGGTACGTCACCCGCAGCGACGGGAACTTCTCGACCACGATTCCGGACTTGCTGGCCAGGGTGGTGAGCTGGTCTTCGGGCATGTCTTCGATGATGTCCAAGTCGCCGCGTTCTAGTTGCAGGCGGCGCACGGAAGCTTCGCTGATGATCTTGATCACCACCTTGTTCAGGCTCGGCTTGGGGCCTGCGTAGTAGGTGTTGGGCTCCAGGGTCAGGGACTGGCCTTTCTGCCAGTTGCTCAGGCGAAACGCGCCGGAGCCTGCCGTGTGGGTGGAGAGGTAGGCGTTGACGTCTTCGCCCTTGTTCACCACGTCCGGGTTGATGATGCCTGCGCCGTTGTGGGCGAGGGTGAACAGGAACGGTGCGTAGGGTTTGGTCAGGGTGAAACGCACGGTCAGCGGGTCGACCACGGTCACTGTCATGTCATCCGGGAAGGCGCCGGAGGGGCCTTGCTTGAGCTTCATCATGCGGTCGAAGGAAAACTTCACCGCATTGGCGTCCACGGTGGCGCCGTCGTCGAACTTGTTGCCGGGCTTGAGCTTGAAATCCCAGACGAGGCTGTCGGCCGAAATGCTCCAGCTGTCGGCCAGGTCGCCCTGGACATCGGTGCTGCCCTTGCCGTTCTCGACCTTGTAGGCCACCAGTTTCTGATAGGCCGGGTAGGTCACCGCCCAATCGTTATTGTCGATGGTTACGGCGGGGTCAAGGGTCTGCGGGTCGGCAGCCTTGCCGATCATCAGAGTGTCCTTGGGGGCGGCGGCACTTGCCGATTGCCAGGCGCCGAGGCTAAGGGCGGCGCAGAGTAGGGATAGCGCGAGGGTGTTCACGGTTTTAAGGGTCATGCCGGTTTCCTTGATCATTATATGAAGGGAAGGTCGTCAGTTTTTTATTAAATCTATAACCGGGCAGTTGGATCTAAAACGTGCAGCTTATTGTTATGGGTGTGGTGGTGAAGGGTCAGCGGGGCTCCTCGATCAATGGGTACTGCTCGGCACCGGGCAGTTCGTAGTGCCACCATTCGGTGTCGATGCTCTGGAAGCCGGCGCTGAGCATGATGCCCAACAACAGCAGGCGATTGCGTTGCACCTGCGGCGGCAGGTCGGCGTAGAACGGGTGGGACTTGGCTTCCATGGCATCGAAGGCTGTGCCCATGTCCAGCGGCTCACCGTGCTCATCGATCAGCGTCAGGTCGACGGCCACGCCACGGGTGTGGTGGGAGCCCAGGTGCGGGTCGCGCACATAGTCCGGGTTGGGCAGCGCCTGCCACAGCAATTGCTGGGCATACGCGGGGCGATAGGCATCGTAGAGGCGCAAGGTCAGCCCGGCCTGGCGGGCGGCGCGGCTGGCCTTGTGCAGGCAGGCGGCGGCTTCGCTGTGCAGCAGGCAGCGGTTATTGCGATAGATCACGGTGCCTGTCAGGTTGTCGGCGCTGGCGTAGATCATGTCGATTTGCACCCCGTACGCCTGGGGGTCGATTTCTATCAATGGGTGGTTATTCACTCAAACACATCCTCTCAAGACTCGAACTGGCCGAACGCCTGTTGCAGGGCTCGGTTTTTCGCCAGGCGTGCGTCCAGGCGATCGCCGTACTGCTCGGCGACGGCGGACACTATCAGGTTGAACAGGCAGGCCAGCGGTGCCAGGGAATCCCAGAACTGGCCAACATCAGTTTTCAGTTGCAGCAGGTCCAGGTCGTAGTCACGGGCCCAGGGGCATTGCAGGTCGGTGATCAGCGCCAGCGGCAGGTCGTGGGCGTTCGCGGCTTCGCAGAAGGTCGGGGTGACGCTGGAGTAGGCGCGAAAGTCGGAAATAATCGCGTAGGGCTTTTCGAAACCCGAGTTCAGGGTCTCGGCGTAAATCCCCGACAGGCCGTCGACGTAATAGACCTTGGGCCGGATATATTCCAGGTGGCTGTGGAAGGCGTTGAGGATGCCGCGGGTAGACTGGATGCCGAGGATGAACACGGCATCGGCTTGGACGATGTGCCGCACGATATCGGCGAAGGCCTCGCTGCGGGCCAGGCCATAGACGTGCTGGATGGCTTCGATCTCACGGTTCAGAGAGCGGTCGAGGGCGTCTTCCTGGTCATTCTCGTTGCGAAAGGCGCTGAGCCGGTCGGTGATCAGCCAGGAGGGTTGCTCGTCGCCCCGCAGCCCTTGCTTGACGTCATCGAGGTTGCGATAGCCGAGGGTGCGCAAGAAGCGGCCCACCGAAATGCCGGTGGTGCCGGCTTGTTGGGCGATGCTGTCGGCGGTCTCGAACGGCAACTGTTGCAGGTTGCCCAGCAAATAGGTGGCGATACGCTTTCCGGTGGGCGTCAGCGTGGGGAACTGTTGTTCCAGCGTCAGTTGGAAGCTGTTTTTATCCATGACGTTCTCAAGGCGGGCGCCTATGTTATTTATGTTTCATATTTGTCAATTATGTTAGAAACATAACATCGGCGTTCATGGCATTACAATGGCTTTTTCTGCGAACGTTGAACATAGGGCAACAGCAGGGCCAGTGTCAGTGCCGCCATGGAGATCAGCCCGAACCAGCCCACCGGTCCCATGGCCCAGCCCCAGACCTGCACGCTGACGGCGAAACTGGCCACCAGCATCAGCCAGCCCACGACCCGCAGCGTGTGTCGACCAGCGCGTGAGGGCGGTCGGTGCCAGACCTGCTTGTAATGCCGTTCGAGTCCCAGGCACAGGCCGAGCATTCCACTGTAGGCCAGTAGTAACGCAGCAATCAGCGCCATTTCAGTTGACCTCCAAAGCGGCAAATTTGGCGGCGCGGCGGGGTGCAGCTTGCTTGGGCGGTCGCGAGAGTTTCCAGCAGGGCCATGCCAGCAGTACGCCGAGGCCTACCGTTGTGAGGTGCAGGTAGAAATAATCACCGCGGCTGACACCCAGCAGGTTCAGCGCCGGCAGGCCGATACACAGCAGCGCGGCCAGCCCCAGTTGTTCACGCCAGGCAGCTCGCCACGGGCGCACGATGGCGTGGCCCAGGCTCAGCAACCAGACCAGGAAGAACACCCGCACCTCCCAGCCGCCACGCTGGGCCAGTTCCGCTGGCAGCAAGCGGTTGGCCCAGAGAAGGGCTGCGCAGGCCACCATCAGCCCGGCTACCACGGCGATGTTGAGGCGTTCGGCGCTGTGGTACAGCAAGGCGCCGATGGCACCTTCGCTGTCGTGGCGACGGCGGCGCTTGACGGTGAACAGCACCACGCCAGTGGCAAGCATCGCGCAACTGGCCAGGCCGCAAACGAAGTACAACCAGCGCATCGGGTAGCCGCCGAACTGGGCGAAGTGCAGGCCGGCCATGACCTTCTGCGTCAGCAGGCTCGGTCGACTCACAGGGGGGTGACGCAGGACTTTGCCGCTGACGCCATCGAACAGCATGCTCTGGCCCTTAGTCAGTTCGATGCGATTGCCCAGCACCGGGCGGGCTTCGATGCGCGCGTTACTGCGGCCAGGGTTTTGGATCGACAGCCCGGCGACGGGCCCCATCACCCGTTCAGCCTCGGCCAGCAGCGGCCCCAATGCCATCAGTGCAGCCGGCTGGCTCGGCTCTCCGCGATTTGGCCGCTCGCCCCGAACCGGTTGCTCGGCAGGCGTGCCACGGATTGCGCGGCCGACGCTTTCGCGGTCACCGTCGAACAATGCGTCCACCGCCGCTGGCATATAGATCAGGTAGAAAATCACCAGCCCGGTGTAGGTGATCATCAGGTGAAACGGCAGCACCAGCACGGCCGTCGCGTTGTGGGCGTCGAGCCAGGAGCGTTGGCCCTTGGCGGGGCGAAAGGTGAAGAACTCCTTGAAGAATTTCTTGTGAATGACGATGCCGCTGAGCAGCCCCACCAGCATCACCATGGCCGCCAGGCCGACGACCCAGATGCCGAGGTTGCGCGGCAGGTTGAGGGTGAAGTGGAAGCGGAAGAAGAAGCCGCCGCCTGCGGTTTCGCGTACCTGCAGCGCCTCGCCCGTGTTCGGGTCGAGTGGAGTACCACCGCCACGGCGTTGCTCCCCGGCGGACACCGTAAGGTTGTCTGAGCGTTCGCCGGGCAAGCCGATGTTCCAGGTGCGGGCTTGCGGGTGATGGGCCTGTAAGTAGTCGAGGGCACGTTGTGCGGTGGCGCTCTGATCGAGGGTGGCGGTCGGTATCTCCGGGCGCATCCAGCCATCGATTTCCTTGTCGAACATCGCCAGGGTGCCGGTGAGGAAAATCGCAAATAGCAGCCAGCCAAAGACCAGGCCGCTCCAGGTGTGCAGCCAGGCCATCGCCTGGGTCAGGGTCTTGTGTTTCATCCCAGGGCCTCCAGCCATTGTGGCCAAAAGCCGATGGCCGCCAGGGGCAGCGCCAATGTCATGCCCGCCCACGCACGGCGAGCGTTGCGGCACGCGAAGACCCAGGTAATCGCCAGGGTATAGACCAGAAAGGAGAGCAGGCTGGCGGTCACCATTGCATCGACCTTGTCCATTGGCAGCAAACGCGCCAGGGCAGCGGTGAAGGCGTAGGTGAACAGGTAGCCGCCAAGCAGTGCAGCAGCGATACGGGAGATTATCGGCCAGGCAAGGGATCTTGTTTTCATGGGGGGACTCATCAGTGGCCTGAGGGCAATGCCAGCCGGCTGAGGCCTGTTGTGGCAAGCCCGCTTGCCACAACAGGCCTCAGGGCCTTGGCTCAATCAGAACGAGGTAGTGATCGACGCGTAGAACGACCGTCCCGGCTCGTTGTAAGTGCTTGCCCCGGCGCTGGTGCCGGCGCCTTCGCGGTACACGCGCTTGTCGAACAGGTTGTTGATGCCGGCTCCCAGCGACAGGTTCTTATTCACCTCATAAGTGCCGCCCACGCCCCAGATATGGTACGGGTCGAGGGTCTTTTGCTCATTGGCTGCAGTGACAGGCGAGTCGCGAGACGGGTTCAGTACCCGAGGTTCCTGCTTGCCGTACCAGGTGCCGGTCAGGCTCACGGCCAGGGCCTCGTTGACCTGCCAGTCGAGCATGCTGTTGACCGTGTACTTGGGCACCACCGACAGCGGGTTGCCGTCGCCGTCTTTGTTTTCCTGCATGTAAGTGAAGTTGGTGTTCCAGCTCAGCGTCTCGCCATGGGCACCCAGCAGCGGGATACCGAGGTTGCCTTCCCAGCCCTTGACCACCGCGTCCTTGGCGTTATCCCACTGCAATACAGCTTCGTTGTTCACGGTTTTGCTGATCAAGTCATTGGAGGAGACGATCTTGCTTTCATAATCGTTGCGAAAATACGTCACGCCTGCAGCCCAGCCACCACGGGCAAAGGCGATGCCCAGTTCCTTGTTGATGCTGATCTCGGGGTCGAGGTTCTCGTTACCCAGCACGTAGCAGCCATTGGCATTGAGGCTCGGCGCGCAGCCGTTGCCCCTGCTGTAGTACAGGTAATTTGGGTTGGACTGGTACAGGTTCGGCGCCTTGAACGCCCTGGCGATACCGCCCTTGAGGGTGATGTCTTCGGTCAGCTTGTAGGAGGTATTAAGGCTTGGGCTCCAGTTGGCGCCAAACTGATCCTGATGGTCCAGGCGCAGGCCGGGTGTGAGGAACCAGTCCGGGGTCAACTCGATGTTGTCCTCGGCAAACAGCGCCATGATGGTTGTGTCCATGTCGGTGGCGCGGGCGCCGGCTGCCGAGTTGGGCAGGGTGGTGCCAATGGCGCGGTTCATGGTACTCGGGTCGTCGAGGGTCTGGCGGTTCCATTCGGCGCCCACCGTCAGCATCTGCGGCAACAGCACTTGCAGCGGGATGTCCAGCTGGCCCTGGACCAGGTAGCTGTCATAGGTGCTGGTGGTCTTGCTGGCATTGGCGCTGATATCGCCGTCTACCGAGCCGGTATTGCCTTCCAGCAAACGGTTGTTGCGGGTTTTCTCGTACTGGGCCAAGAGCCTTGAGCTGCCGAACGACCAGTCGCCGCGATGGGTGGCGGAGAAGGTCTGGCGGTACATGGTGTTGGTTTCGCGACCCAGCCAGCCGTTGATAGTGCTGCCGGGCGTCAGGGAGTCGGTGCCGCCGGTGCCGACGTCGCCGGTGTAGATATTGCCCTGGCGGCTGAAGCCGGCTTCCAGGTCGACGGTCTGCCGGTCGTCCAGTGCCCAGCTCAACAGGCCATTGAGGTCCTTGTTGCGCACACCTTCGCGGCCAGCGGCCAGGGAGGCGCCGTTGGCGGTGTCGGTGTTGCCGGCGTTGATGTCGGCGTCGTCGGCATCGGTCTTGTTCAGGTTGCCGTAGACGCGAAAGGTCAGGGCATCGGTCAGCGGGCCGGAGAGGCTGAAAGTGGTGCGCTTGGTCATGCCTTCGGCGTCGTCTTCGGGCAGGTTGGTGAAGGCCGACAGCGAACCGCTCAACTTGTCGGTAGGGCGCTTGGTGATGATGTTGACCACGCCGCCCATGGAGCCGGAACCGTAGCGGGCCGCCGCCGGGCCGCGCAGCACTTCGATGCGCTCGACTTCATTGGCCGGCACCCAGTTGCTGTCGCCACGGGTGTCACGCTCACCGGAGCGGGTGTAGCGCACGGCGTTGCGAGAGGTCACGGGCTTGCCGTCAATCAGGATCAGGGTGTTCTCCGGGCCCATGCCGCGCAGGTCGATCTGGCGATTGTTGCCACGGGTACCGCTGGCACTGTTGCCGGTCAGGTTGACGCCGGGCATCTTGCGCACGATATCGGAGAGGTCATTGACCGGCGGGCGCTTCTTGATGTCTTCGGCGGTGATCAGCGACACGCCGGAGGCCTGTTTCAACTCTTCTTCAGCCGTGGCCACGACATGGGTTTCACCCAGTTGCAGCGCATCTTTTCCAGTCTCCCGATTACCCTCGGCCGTTTCGGCCAAAAGCGTGGCAGGCGAACAGGCCATCAGGGCCAGGACAAGGTGACTGAGCTTGAATCGCGGGTACATCGACAACACTCCTGTTGCAGTGTGAAACAGAGGAGAGCGTGAGCGTCGTCGGACCTGCGGTGCGTATCGGCTCACCCATGACCTCCATGGATGAGCGCGAATGCTATTGATTCTCAAATAAGAGTAAATGTAATTTACAACTTATACACTTTCAGCCGCAGATGCAGGCGCAGGCCGGGCGCGGCGTTTTCCGCCCACAGTTCACCGCCTTGCAACTGCACGATGCTGCGGGCAATCGACAGGCCCAGGCCAAAACCATCGCCTCCCGGTCGCGCGGCGTTAAGACGGGTGAAGGGCTGGAAGATCTGTTCGAGTTTATCTGGATCGACGCCGGGACCTTGGTCTTCAATCCGCAGGTGCCAATAATCGCCATCCAGGGAACCGCGCAAACGCACCACACCGTCTTCGGGTGAATGGCGGATCGCGTTGCGCAAGATATTTTCCAGAGCCTGGGCCAGGCCGTTGAGGTTGCCCAGCACACAGCAGTCTTGCGGCAGTTGGCAGAGCAGGCGCTCGCTGGGCCAGCCGCTTTCGAAGCAGGCGTCCTCGCGCAGCACTTCCCAGAGCCGCTCCATCTCCACTGCTTCCAGGGGCATCAGCGGGCGCTCGGTGTCCAGCCAGACCAGCTCCAGGGTGTTGCCGATCAGCCGCTCCATACCTTGCACTTCGCGGTCCAGGCGCTGGCGCATGGCGACCGAATCCGGCTCGCGCTCACCGGCCACCCGTAGCCGGCTCAAGGGTGTGCGCAGCTCGTGGGACAAGTCCTGCAGCAAGCGTCGTTGTAGCACCACCGTACTTTCCAGGCGCTCGGCCATATGGTCGAAGGCCCGGCCCAGTTCACCCAGCTCATCGCGCCGACGCGTCACTGGAGGGCCGACCCGCGCGGCCAGATCGCCAGCGCTCAAGGCGTTGGCCTGACGCCGTAGAATCACCATGGGCGCAATCAGCACCCGGTACAGCAGCGCGCCGAACAACAGCGCCAGAGAGGCTGGCAGCCCGTGCTGCAGCAAGATATTCCACAGGTCATGGTCCTTGCGCGGGTCAAGGCGCAGTGGCAACTCCATCACCAGCCGGGATTGGTCGTCGCTGAACGGCATGACGAACGTCGGCCGGCCACCGGGGCGTCCCACCGACCAGCTGACGTCGCGCACGAAATCCAGCTTGCGCCGCTCGCGGCTCCTCAGTGGTCGCGAAGACAGCGAGTTATGACTCTCATCAACCACCACCGCCCAGACATGCTCGCGCTCGCGCACATCTTGCAAAAATTCATCGACGCCCGCCGCGCCACGCTCACGCCAGGCAGTTTCGGCCTGGCGTGCATAGTCATTGAGGATTTGCCGGGTGGGCGCCGGCAAGTGTGCGGAGGCCTCGTAGAGACGCTTGCTCAGATCGACCTGCAAGGTGACCACCAACAGGCACAGCACCGCCAGCACCAAGGTCAACTTCCACAGTAATGAGTGCCGGTTGGGCAGCTTCATGCCGCCCGCCGCGTCAGCATATAGCCCATACTCCTGACCGTTTCCACACGCCCGGCGGTATAGCCGATGGCCTGCAACTTGCGCCGAATGCGGCTGACATGCATGTCCAGGCTGCGATCATGTTGGGAGTAAGCGCGGTGCATCACCTGCTGATAGAGGAAGGCCTTGCTCAGTACTTCGTCGACGTGAGCCACCAGGGTTTCCAGCACCCGGTATTCGGTGGTGGTCAAGTCGGCCCACTGGCCGCCCTGGCTGACATCGGCGCGCTGTTCGTCAAACAGCAGCTGCGGGTCGTGGCGCACCCCGCCTGGCACCTCATGCTCATAGGCCACCCGGCGCAGGATGGCGTCGATGCGCACATCCATCTCCAGCATGCTGAATGGCTTGGGCAGGTAGTCATCCGCACCCTGGCTGAAGCCGGTGATGCGATCCTGTTCGGCGCCCAGGGCCGACATCAGGATCACCGGCACCCGTTGATGGCGACGCAGTTGGGCCAACACCTCAAGGCCGCTACTGCCGGGCAGCATGATGTCCATCAGAATCAGGTCGAAATCCTGGCTGCGCACCAGGTCGACGATCTCGCCACCGTCATGGCGCAACGTGACCTCGAAACCCCGCTGGCCAAGGTGATTGCCAAGGTGAGCGGCGAGCACCGGGTCATCCTCAACGGCCAGGATTCGGCCGTGAGCGGGAGGCGAGTGGGGGAGCTGCATGGGAACTTCCTGCGAATGCGAATGGTTCTATATTGTGCATTCTGACAAAAGCCAGGGAACATTCCTACCCGCTGCGTCTTATCACCTCATCTCTCGGATGATTTTGCAGAATACCGGGTCATCCAGGTGCGCCACATTCAATCGGGCCCAGGGCACGATATTTTTCGGGTGGAACGCCTAAGAAAGTAACCAACAAACGCTTACTCCACGGATCGGCCCTTGCTCCGGTTGATGGGGCAGGCAAATCAAAAACCAGATCAAAAGCCAGCGCCAATCCGCTTTTCTGTGGGAGCGAGGGGGACGCCTAGTGCTTGCTCGCGAAAAACCTGAGGGCATTGCGGTGATTCAGGAAGCCAGCGTCATCGTTAACGACCATCGCGAGCAAGCTCGCTCCTACAGTCAGTGGGCAGTAGATCCGCTCTTGCTTTTTACCACTCACGCTCCCCCATCAAGGCCGCTGCGGCTTCACCGAACTCCCAAACGTATTACCCATCCGCACATGGGTAGCCGCCGGCGTAGACAACCCGATCTGGTTCGGAGCCTGCTTGTCTACGGACTTTTTCTGCGCCTCAAGGTTCTTCTGCGCCGCCTTGGCCGCGTCCGGGTTGTTGCCCATCTGCTGGCTCAGGCACTCATAGTCAGGCGCTTTATAGCCGTCAACATTCACGTCGACGCAACCACTTGCAGCTTCCCCACCCAGCACCGTCGATGGCAAACCCGCGAACAACAGCCGCATCAGGAACAGTTTCATCAGTGCCTCCTGCTTGGCCCGAAAAAGCGGGCCACTGTGGTTGCAAAGTCTAGCCCAGCGCTTGCGGCGAAGCCGTGATGTTTTTTTTGCCATCACCGTAACATCAGGTTCATAAACTGGCCTCAGGATGACGGTTTTCGCAGGATACGTCAGCCGTGCAGCGATGCAGAGCAGATGGCGAACGGTGGGCCTGGAGGCACGCGTACTGTTGCCTGGCTTTGCTGTTGGGCTTGATGTTGTCGAACCCGGTGCGGGCTGATTCGTCGGCGTCGCCGTTGCTGCTTTTGGATCTGCCGGCACAGAACCTGGCCCAGGCACTGGAAGCTTTCAGTCGCTCAACTGGAATGGCGGTGCTGGTGGACCGTGAACTGACCCGCGGGCGGCGCTCGATTGGAGTACGTGGTCGTTACAGCGCGCAGCAGGCCCTGAGCCTGCTGCTGACAGGGAGTGGCCTGATGGCGCGTTACGCACGCAGCGATGCATTCACCCTGCAAGTGCCCGAAGTCAGCCAACCGCCCACGGTTCGCGGGGCCAAGGCGCGGGGCGCGGCGCGGATCAACAGCAGTTACGCGACAGCCTTGCAGCAGGCGATTGAAGCCAGCCTGTGCCGTTCACCGCTGACCCACCCCGGCAGTTTTCGCGCGCTGGTGCAGCTCTGGGTCAATCGGGAGGGGCTGATCGAACACAGCCGCCTGGTCAGTTCCACCGGCGATGAACAGCGCGATGAAGCGCTGGTACAAAGCCTGGCCAGCACCCGGGTGGAACGTCCGGCGCCCAGTTCGTTGCGCTTGCCGGTGACCTTACTGTTAATGCCCGACACCACAGGAAAACGCATGGAATGCACAGCACGGGAAGGAGCTCGGGGGGCATGAAAAATACCGGACACAGTCCGATGGTCAGTTTGTTCCTGGCGTCCTACGAGGACTTCAAGGTGCGCTTGCGCAAACGGCTGGGCTCGGAGGACCTGGCCAACGATGTCCTGCATGAAACCTACCTGCGGGTCGACCGCATGGAAGTGCCGGCGAACCTGCTGCAACCCAATGCCTACCTGTACCGCATCGCGCTGAACATCGCCGCCGACCGGCTCGAGGCCGATGCCCGGCTGTTGACCGGCAGCGAAGTTGAAGAGCTGTTGCAAACCGTCGACGAAGCCCAGGACCCGTCCCGTGTCGTCGGCGGCCAGAAAGAAATCCAGTCCTTGCTCAAGGCCCTCTACGAACTGCCGGCGCGGCGGCGCAAGATCCTTATCGCCGCGCGCCTGGAGGAGGCGCCGCACCTGGAAATCTCCCAGCGTTTCGGTATTTCCACGCGCATGGTCGAAAAGGAAATCAAGGCCGCCCTCGGCCACTGCGCCTTGCGCCTTGAAAGAAAAGTGATCCAGCGGTTCGGTCCCGGCGCCGGAAAACCGTCTTAATGATTGAGTCCCTGATAAATCCGTGAGTACCTGCGCGCTTGAACATTTTTAGCCTCTCCACTGCCCGGGATACGCCAGACAGCCGACTGCGCAGCGAAGCCTGCGACTGGCTGGTGCTGCTGACCTCGGGCCAGGCCACCGTCGCCGATGCCAATGCCTTGCGCCTGTGGTGCGCCCAGAGCCCGGAGCATGCCCAGGCTTTCGAACAGGCCAAGACGCTGTGGCACCAACTGGTGCCTGCCGTCGAGCAACTGCAGCAACCCCGGCACTTCGGGCGCAGGGCGTTCCTGGGCGGAGCGATTGCCGCGTCGGCCGCATTGTTTATGGTGCGGGCCACGATACCTGGAGGTTTTTCCGGACTGACGGCGGACTACCGCACCGAGGTCGGCGAACAGCGCCGGGTCGAACTGCGGGACGGCATCCGCTTGGAACTCAATACCCAGACCCGCATCAGCCGCCGGGAAGGGGGCATCGAGTTGCTGGAGGGGGAGGTCGAAGTCCTGGCGAACGCGGCGCAACCGCTCAAGATCCAGGCAGGTAAAGGCTGGCTGAGCGCGGCCCAGGCGCGTTTCAATGTGCGCAATACCGACCATAGCGTCTGCGTGACCTGCATCGAGGGGTCGCTAACGGTAGCCGTGGGCGGGCGCAGTGTCCGCCTGGACAGCGGCCGCCAACTGACCTACGACACCGCAGGACTGGGCGAGCCGCTGGCGGTGGACACCCAGGCGGTAATCGCCTGGCGCGAACAGGTCTTGGTATTCAACAACGCCACGCTCAATACCGTGATCGACGAGATCAACCGTTATCGTCCGGGAATGCTGGTGCTACTCAACAGCGAGCTGGGCAAGCGCCGGGTGCAGGCACGGTTCAGCTTGCACCAGCTGGCGGGCGTGGCGTTGCTGATTCGCGATGCCTATGGGGCCACCTGCACGGAGTTGCCGGGTGGGGTGGTGTTGTTGAGTTAGCGGGGGCGCTTGACGTTCAGTTCAAAGGCCCCAAGACCTGGCGATAGCGCTCAATGCCTTGGGGCGTCTGGCGCTCCAGGCTGATCTCGACCCCTAGCGGATTCTCCTGGCGATTACCGCTCAATTGCCGCCACCCCTTGTCCGCATCCCACACCCTTAATTGCAGGTCGCTGACCTGGGTAAGCACCGCCACCGGATCCTTTGGCGCGGGTAACGGATACCGATCGCGCGCGGGCGCTGCGGCGCGGTACAAGGTGTCGCCCTTGAGCCACCAGTGCACCCGTTGCAACCCGTCGCCGGGGACCGCTGAGCGGCGAATCACCTCCAGGCGAAAGCCCTTGCTGTCGGAGCTGCGCACGCTCAGTGCGGCCAGCGTGCCCGGTGGCGTAGGCTGATCTTCGGTCGCCGGTGGCGCCAGTTCCACACGGGCGCGCAGGCTGACGTCCAGTTGCAACTGGTTCAACGCACGAAGCAGGACTTCGGTCTGTTCGGTACTGGCCTGCAAGTGGGCGTCGGCACGGGTGACGCTGTCCAGGCCGCGCCAGGCAATCAGGCTGACCACTGCCATCAGCATGATCGCCACCATCACCTCGATCAGGGTAAAACCTTTCTGGTCATTGCTCATGGCTGGTTCACCACGCGCAGCAAACCGGCCGCATCACGTTGCAGACTGAGGCTGTGTTGCCCATCGGACAGTACAACCTGCAACGGCGGGTTGATCCATTCGGCGTCGAGCACCAGGGTTTGCCTCGGTTCGATGCGCACCTGCATCGGCGAACTGTCCCAGGGGCGCGGGCGCAGTTGCGGGTCGCGCTCGAATAATTCCAGGCTCAGGCCGTCGTCGCTGCGGCGGCTGAAGCGAAAGCCCTTGGCATCGGCCCGCAAGGTGATCGCCCGGCCGTCGGCGCGGGCTTCGGCCTGGGCCACTTGCAACACCTGGCTCAAGCGTTCGGCGTCCTTGCGCAACAGGTACAGCGGGTCTGGTGTGATGCTCAGGCTGATGGCCGCGCTGGCGATGCCGATGATCACCAGTACCACCATCAGTTCTATCAAGGTGAAGCCCTGCTGTTTCATGGGTGTGCTCCCTGGTGTTGAATCGATCCTGTGAAATAAAACCGTGAGAATTGCCCTGTAGTCTGTCGAGACGGACAAGCAGGAGGTCCCGCCCATGGCATTTGCCGATCGCATTTCACCCGCCCACGGTATCCAGGCACTGGCCTTGCTGGCGGCGCTGGCCGGGATCGCCACCTGGACGCCGTTGCTGCTGACGTCCGCCGAGTCGCACGCCCCGCAAGCCCCGCCCCAGTTACTCGCCGCCCACAGTGACAACCCGGCCCTGCAATGGTTTTCCAACACCCCGGCAGAGTTGCAGGTCAAAGTCTCTGGGGTACTGGCCGTGGCCCGTGGCGCGGTGGCGATCCTCAGCCTCAACGACGGCCCGCCCCGTAGCTTTGTGCTCGGCGAGCGCCTCAGCCCCGGTGTGCGTCTTGCGGCCATCGAAGGCGATGGCGTGGTGATCGAGCGCGGCGGTGAAAAGGTTCGCGTGGCCCTCGACAAATTGCCCGTCGCGCCGGCCTTGCCGATTCTCACTCGACAGTAACCGGCTTCTTGAGTCGTTGCGGTCGCCCTAATAAAGTCTCCAGTCGGGCCAGGGGCGGCGCTTCACGGGCGGCGTCCAACACCTGCACGCTGACTTTGAACAACGGCCTATCGGGGCCTGTGCTGATGACTTGCTCGCAACGCAGTTTCAGTCGGCCCTGGTCGCATTCAAAGGTTTTGCGCCCCAGACTCAAGCGACCCTCCAGACGCAACTCGGTCAGGCGACTCTGGGCGGCCAGCAAGGCCATGGACTTGTCCCGCAGCAGGCCATTGCTCTGGGTCATCAGCCCGGCCACGCGCACGGCAGCCGCCATGGCCACGGCGATAATCGCCAGCGCCACCAGCACTTCAATCAGGGTAAAACCTTGCTCATTGCGAGGGCCGCGCATGGCGTACTCAATGCCTGGAAACAGGCCCGCAGACTAGCCCGTGGAGTTGACCGATTAGCGACCAAAGCTCCCGAGGATTTTCAATACGACTGACATGTGTTCTTGCAACACTGCGGGCCGAAATGCACTCAAGCCAAGGAATGTCGAGATGGATATCGCGCACTTCAAATCCGCATCGCCAGGCCCTCGCGGCCAGCGTGGCTTCACCCTGATCGAGATCATGGTGGTGGTGGTGATCCTCGGGATTCTGGCAGCGATGGTAGTGCCCAAGGTGCTCGATCGCCCGGATCAGGCGCGAGCCACGGCCGCTAAACAGGACATCGGTGGGCTGATGCAGGCACTCAAACTCTATCGCCTGGACCACGGCACCTATCCGAACATGACCCAGGGCCTGAAGGTGTTGGTGGAGCGCCCGGCAGACGCGAAAAACAGCAACTGGCGCGCCTATCTTGAGCGCTTGCCCAACGACCCGTGGGGTCACCCTTACAACTACCTCAATCCGGGTGCCAACGGTGAGGTCGATATTTTCTCCCTGGGCGCCGATGGGCAACCGGACGGCGACGGCGTCAATGCCGATATCGGCTCCTGGCAGCTATAAGTCCCGTCATGAACAGGCATTCGCCCACAGCGGCGAAGCAGTGCGGCATGGCGATTATCAGCGCCTTGCTGATCGCCGCTGTGGTGGCGGTGATCGCCGGCGCCATGCTGACCCGACAAACTGTCTTCACCCGCAGCCTGGAAGCCGAGCAACTGCGCATCCAGGGTCAGTGGGCGTTACAGGGCGGGCTGGAAGTCAGTCGCCAGTTGCTATGGGAGGCGCGTCAGAAAGATGTGCTGACTCGACTCGACCAGCCCTGGGCGCGGCCGTTGGGGGGAGCCTTTGAGGGGCAACTGGAAGACGAACAGGGCAAGTTCAACCTGCGCAACCTGGTGGCCCATCAGCAGCCGGATGCCGCGCAACTGCAGAGCTTCGAGCGGCTGTGCCAGTTGATCGGCGTCAACCCCGCGGTGAGCCGGCGCATCAGCCAGCGGGTGATCGCTTCCTATGATCAACGGTTGGCGGCATCGTCACCGAGCACGGGTTTTAACAGCGGCCGTGACACCTCGCCTGGCGCAGTGAACGACCTGCTGCCAGCCAAGCGTGCGATGTTGCGCAGCCTGGACGATCTGGCGGGCATCGAGGGCCTTGAGCCGCGCCTGCTTGGGCGTATGGCGGTGTATGTCAGCGTGCTGCCCGGCAACACTTGGGTCAACGGCAATACCGCCAGTGCCGAAGTACTCAGTGCGGTTGTGCCGGAGCTGGGCTTGCCACGGGCACAGGCGCTGGTGGCCGAGCGTGACGGCGGCCGCTGGTTTATCAATCGCGGTGATTTCGTCAACCGCTTGCGCATGCCACAGGTGGCGGTGGACACGGTGCAGGTGGGGATTACCAGTGAGTGGTTTCGCCTGCACGGCCAGGCCCGCCG
Organism: Pseudomonas sp. HY7a-MNA-CIBAN-0227; assembly: GCF_040310325.1. Taxonomy (NCBI): domain Bacteria; kingdom Pseudomonadati; phylum Pseudomonadota; class Gammaproteobacteria; order Pseudomonadales; family Pseudomonadaceae; genus Pseudomonas; species Pseudomonas sp. HY7a-MNA-CIBAN-0227. The sequence continues at coordinate 60,300 of NZ_JBEOPT010000020.1, forward strand.
CGGACAGCGTCGGGTGACGATGGAAGCGCTGCTGTTCCGGCCTGAAGACCGCCAGCCCCAGGTAATCTGGTCGCGGGTGGGCGCATGAACCGCCTGCGTATTGCCTTGCCGCCACTGGATCAACTGAGCGCCGAGAGCCCGGTGCAGTTCGCCTGGTTCGACCGCGCCGGGCAGGTCAGTCGCCAGGGCCAGAGTAGCCTGGCTCAGCTGGGACAGGCTCATAAAACGGCGGCGGCCCAGTGCTTTCTGCATCCTCGGGACAGCCTGCTGACCAGCCTGGAGCTGCCGCAATTGCCAGCCACCAAGGTGGCGGCGGCGGTGGCCTGCGCAGCCCAGGCGCTGATACTCGGCCCGGTGGAACAGATATACGTCGCCCACGGCCCACGGGAGAGCAATGGCCTGGTGCAGGTGGGCTGGTTGCCCAAGGCCCACCTGGAGCAGTTGAGCCAGGTAATGAACCAAGTACAACTGAAAGTACGCGGCTTGTACCCGGCGCCCTATGCCTTGCCGGTACCGGCTGCGGGGCAACTGACAGCGGGGTTTGCCGACGGCCAGTTGCTGTTGCGCCACAGCCTGCAGCAGGGCGCGGTGCATCCCCTCGGGCAGCAGGCGCTGGATGATCTGCTGGGCAGCGGCGTCGACCTGAGCCGTATCAGTGAATACGCCCCGCAACGCTGGAGCGGCGCAACCCCGAGCTGGGGCTTTCACGGTCGGCTCAAACGGGCCAACGGAACGGCCGGCTGGGGCCGGGCGCTGGGTTTTACGGCGGTGGCTGTGGCGATCTGGACCCTGGGCTTGAACCTGTACGCGGCGCGTCAAGTGGATGGGGGTCAACAGCTCAAGGCGCGGATGAGTCAGCAGGTGCGCCAGGCTTTTCCCGAACTGCCGGTGATCCTCAACCCGTTGCAACAGGCCCGCCAGCAATTGGCTGCCCGCCAGAGCGGCAGCGACCCAGGCCAGCGTTTTAACAGCCTGTTGCAACTGGCCGGCAGCAGCATGCCGTTTATGGTTGCCAGCGTCGATTCCCTGGTCTTCGAGCAAGGCCGCCTGCACCTGAACCTGCTCGCCGATAGCCGTAACCCTGGCGCCGAAGGTGACTGGCAAGCGGTGCTGGCCAAGGCTGGTTTCACTGCCAGTCGTGATGACCATGGCTGGACCTTGGGTCCGCTCGCCGAGCCGACCACTACCGAAACCGGCACGGGAGACGACGATGAGTAATCCCCTGATCGCCCGCTGGCAGCACCTGCGCAGCCATAGCGAAGTGTTCTGGAGCGGCCTGGCCCTGCGGGAAAAGCGCCTGCTCGGCGGGGCCGTTCTGGTGCTCTCGGGGCTGTTGATCTGGCTGATATTGATTCAGCCGCCGCTGAAGAAGATTGATTACTGGCAAGCCGAAACCCCCAGGCTGCGAGCTCAGGCCGAAACCTTGCAAGTGCTGTTGCAGGGCCTCGCCCCAGCGCCTGGCGCCGGGCAGGATCTGGATTTGGCCTTGCGCCAGGTCCTCGACAGCGCTGGGCTCCAGGGCCGTTATCAATTGGAAAACGCTGCCCCCGGCAGTTGGCGCCTGACCTTTCAAGACGCCCCGGCGGATGCCGTGGTGGGTTGGTTGTTGGGCAGTATCCGGTCATTTTCCCTGGAAGTGTCCGAGGCGCGCTTGCAACGTGCAGGCGACACCACCGAAAACCCGTCCGGCACGTTGTCCGGGACCGTTCGCATGGATCAGGCGCTTGGCGCTAAGGAAGCTTCATGAAGTGGTCAGTCCCCTATTCGGCGCCTTATCGCAAGGTCGCGCCCTTGTTGTTGCTGGCGCTGAGTGCGTGCAGCAACACCCAGTCGCCTACACCGCCGCCGTTACTGGTGGACAGCGAACTCGGCCAGCCGCTGGCTGATACCCGGCGCAGCGGTGATGTACTGTTGGAACGCCAGCGCGAGCCGGCACAGCGGCCCCGCGTGCAACACCCGGTGACCAACAGTGCTCGTGGCCATGCCGCCGCGCCTGCCAAAGGCCGCAACCCCTTGGGCGATCAGCCGGTGCAACTGAACTTTGTCGACGCCGATATCCAGGCCGTGGTGCGTGCCTTGTCCCGTGCCACTGGCCAGCAGTTTCTGGTGGACCCTCGGGTCAAGGGCAACCTGACCCTGGTCAGCGAAGGCCAGGTGCCGGCGCACCAGGCCTACGACATGCTCCTGGCGGCATTGCGCATGCAGGGCTTCAGCGTGGTGGACGTCGGCGGCGTCGCCCAGGTGGTGCCCGAAGCCGATGCCAAGCTGTTGGGCGGGCCGATCTACAACGCCAGCAACCCCGGCGGCAACGGCATGCAGACGCGCACCTTTCGCCTGCAATACGAAAACGCGGTGAACCTGATTCCGGTGCTGCGGCCGATCGTTTCACCCAACAACCCGATCAACGCCTACCCCGGCAACAACAGCATCGTCATCACCGACTACGCAGAAAACCTGGCGCGGGTGGCGCAGATCATCGATGGCATCGACACCCCGAGCGCCATCGACACTGACGTGGTGGCGGTGCAAAACGGCATTGCTGTGGACATTGCGGCGATGGTCTCGCAGCTTTTGGAAACCCAGGGCAGCGACCAGACCCAGAAGATCAACGTAATCGGCGACCCGCGCTCCAACTCGATCATCATCCGCGCCGGTAGCCCCGAGCGTACCGAACTGGCGCGCAACCTGATCTACAAACTGGACAACGCCCAGAGCAACCCCAGCAATATGCACGTGGTGTACCTGCGCAACGCCCAGGCGGGGAAATTGGCGCAGTCCCTGCGCGGTTTGCTCACCGGTGAGAGTGAGAGCGGTACCAGCGATAACGCCCGTTCCAAGTTGAGCACCATGGGCGGCTCGGGCCAGAGCGGCCAGGGCAGCACCCAGAACAGCAGCGGCACGCCCACCGGCAGTGGCGTTCAATCCGCCAATGCCGGTTACGGCCAGGATGCCGGTTCCACCAGCGGCGCCAGCTATTCGCCCAGCGATCAGAACACTGCCTTCAGCGCTGGTGGCGTGACGATCCAGGCGGACGCCACCACCAACACCTTGCTGATCTCGGCGCCCGAGCCGCTGTACCGCAACCTGCGGGAAGTCATCGACATGCTTGATCAGCGCCGCGCCCAGGTGGTGATTGAAAGCCTGATCGTCGAAGTCAGCGAGGACGATGCCAGTGAGTTCGGCGTGCAGTGGCAGGCCGGGAATCTGGGAGGCAAGGGTGGTTTTGGCGGGGTCAACCTCGGCGGTAGCGGGCTTAACGGTACGCCCGCCAGCAAGACCAGCATCGACGTATTGCCCAAGGGTTTGAACATCGGCCTGGTGGACGGCACGGTGGATATTCCGGGGATCGGCAAGGTGCTGGATCTCAAGGTGTTGGCCAGGGCGCTGAAGAGCAAGGGCGGCACCAACGTGTTGTCGACGCCCAATCTGTTGACCCTGGATAACGAGGCGGCGAGCATTTTTGTCGGGCAGACGATTCCATTTGTCACGGGCAGTTATGTGACGGGGGGCGGTGGCACCAGCAACAATCCGTTCCAGACGGTGCAGCGCGAAGAGGTGGGGCTCAAACTCAATGTGCGGCCGCAGATTTCCGAGGGTGGCACGGTGAAACTGGATATTTACCAGGAGGTCAGCAGCGTGGATGCGCGGGCTTCGGTGGCGGCGGGGACGGTGACCAACAAGCGGGCGATTGATACCAGTATTTTGCTCGATGATGGGCAGATCATGGTGCTGGGTGGGTTGCTGCAGGATGGCTATAGCCAGAGTAATGATGCGGTGCCTTGGTTGTCGGATATTCCGGGGTTGGGGGCGTTGTTTCGTAATGAGAAACGCAGTGTGACGAAGACCAATTTGATGGTGTTTTTGCGGCCTTACATTATTCGCGACAGTGGGGCGGGGCGCAGTATTACGCTCAATCGCTATGAGTTTATGCGCAGGGCTCAGGGTGGGTTGCAGCCGGAGCGTAGTTGGGCGATGCCGGATGTGCAGGCGCCGCAGTTGCCTTCGGTGCACAAGGCGATTCCTGAGGTGGGGCAGGGGCCTCGGGCGGTGCCGGTTCAGGGGGGCGCGCGGCCATGAGCCTGCTCCCCTACGTCTGGGCCAAATCCCAACGCATCCTCCTCCACCCAGGTGAAGAAGGCCCCACCCTGACCATCTGCCCCTCAACCCCCGGCTGGTCCATTAGCGAAGTCCACCGCCAGTTTGGCCAAACCCGCCTGGAGCAGGTCCGCGACGACCAACTCGACGGCCTCCTGGCCAGCGCCTACGCCGACACCGGCAGCGCCGCGGCCGTGGTCGGCGCCGCCGAAAACGAAGTCGACCTCGACCGCCTCATGCAAGACATCCCCGAAATCACCGACCTGCTCGACACCCAGGACGGCGCCCCGGTGATTCGCATGATCAACGCCTTGCTGACCCAGGCCGCTCGCGACGAAGCCAGCGACATCCACATCGAACCCTACGAAAGCCATTCCGTGGTGCGTTACCGCGTCGACGGCACCCTGCGTGATGTGGTGTCGCCACGCAAGGCGCTGCACGGCGCGCTGGTGTCGCGTATCAAGATCATGGCCCAACTCGACATTGCTGAAAAACGCTTGCCCCAGGACGGCCGCATCGCCCTGCGCGTTGCCGGGCGGCCCATTGATATTCGCGTGTCCACCGTACCCACCGGCCACGGTGAGCGGGTGGTGATGCGCTTGCTGGACAAACAGGCCGGGCGCCTGCAGCTGGAAACCCTCGGCATGGCCCCGCAATTGCTGGCCCGCCTCGACACGCTGATCCGCCAGCCCCACGGTATCGTGCTGGTCACCGGGCCCACCGGCAGCGGCAAAACCACCAGCCTCTATGCGGCCCTGGCGCGGCTGGACGCCAGCACCAGCAATATCCTCACCGTCGAAGACCCGGTGGAATACGACCTGCCGGGCATCAGCCAGATCCAGGTCAATGCCAAGATCGACATGACCTTCGCCCTGGCCCTGCGGGCGATTCTGCGCCAGGACCCGGACATCATCATGATTGGCGAGATCCGCGATCTGGAGACTGCACAAATCGCTGTGCAGGCTTCGCTGACCGGGCACCTGGTGCTCGCGACCCTGCACACCAACGATGCGGTGTCAGCGGTGAATCGCTTGATCGACATGGGTGTTGAACCGTTCCTGCTGGCTTCATCCTTGCTCGGCGTATTGGCCCAGCGGTTGGTGCGGCGCCTGTGCCCGCACTGCAAGCAAGAAGACCCGTCGGCACCCGGCACATGGCGCCCGGTGGGTTGTGCTCACTGCAACCAGATGGGCTATAGCGGCCGTACCGGTATCCATGAATTATTCTGCATCGACGACGACCTGCGCGGCCTGATCCACCAAGGCGCTGGCGAGCAGGAACTGCGCGCCGCCGCACGCCGCGCCGGGATGTTGAGCATGCGCGAAGACGGCGAGCGCTGGGTGCGCAGCGGCGCCACTGCGGCCGAAGAAATCCTGCGTGTAACCCGGGACGCCTGATGAACCGATACCGATACGAAGCCGCCGACGCCACCGGCAAGCTGGAGTCTGGGCACCTGGAAGCCGACAGCCAGAGCGCGGCCTTTGCCAACCTGCGCAGCCGTGGCCTGACCGCCTTGCTGGTGCAGATCGAGGGCAACCAGAGTGCCGCCGCCGGCAGCAGTCTGTTCACCGCCAAGCTCTCGGATAACGACCTGGCCTGGGCCACTCGGCAGTTGGCCAGCTTGCTCGGTGCGAGCCTGCCGTTGGAAGCGGCCCTCAGTGCGACGGTGGAGCAGGCCGAGCGCAAGCACATCGCCCAGACCCTCAGCGCAGTGCGCGCCGATGTGCGCAGTGGTATGCGTCTGGCCGATGCGCTGGCGGCGCGGCCCCGGGACTTTCCGTCGATCTACCGTGCCCTGATCGCGGCGGGGGAGGAGTCTGGCGACCTGGCCCAGGTCATGGAGCGCCTGGCCGACTACATCGAAGAGCGCAACAACCTGCGGGGCAAGATTCTCACTGCATTTATCTATCCCGGCGTGGTGGGGCTGGTGTCCATCGGCATCGTGATTTTCCTGCTCAGTTATGTGGTGCCGCAGGTGGTCAGCGCGTTTTCCCAGGCGCGCCAGGACCTGCCGGGGCTGACCCTGGCGATGCTCAATGCCAGTGACTTTATTCGCGCCTGGGGCTGGCTGTGTTTTGTCGGTCTGGTGGGCGGTTTCTGGAGCTGGCGCCTGTACTTGCGTAACCCAGTGGCGCGCTTGAACTGGCACAGTCGCGTCCTGCGCCTGCCGCTGATCGGGCGCTTTGTGCTGGGGCTCAACACCGCACGGTTTGCCTCGACCCTGGCGATCCTCGGTGGCGCCGGTGTGCCGCTGTTGCGGGCGTTGGAAGCGGCGCGCCAGACCCTGTCCAACGACCGCTTGAGCCTGTGCGTCACAGACGCCACCGCCAAGGTTCGCGAAGGCGTCAACCTGGCCACTGCGCTGGCGGTGGAGAAGGTGTTCCCGCCGGTACTGATCCACTTGATTGCCAGCGGTGAGAAAACCGGGTCCTTGCCGCCGATGCTGGAGCGTGCCGCGCAAACCCTGTCACGGGATATTGAACGGCGGGCCATGGGCATGACGGCCTTGCTTGAACCGCTGATGATCGTGGTGATGGGGGCGGTGGTGCTGGTGATCGTCATGGCGGTGCTGTTGCCCATCATCGAGATCAACCAATTGGTCACATAGCCGTTGTCGAGCCCCAGCGAGGCTGCGTCGGCCGCACTACCACCCTCAAGTCCTTGATACCGAGCCCCCAACCTCGGGTTCCTCATTCTGTCATCTGCCTACCCCTCGACACGGCCCGCGCTGCCTCCAGCCCAGGGCCGAAAAAACCTCTTGAAACCTCGCTGTCACCTGGGTTGAAACAGCCCGGTTTTGTTGCCAAAACACCCGAGAATCTTTTTAAAAATCAAGCCTTTCCTCCCGAGGTTTTTTCCTACATCTGTCATCGGAAACTGCGAACTTCTTCGCTATGGCCTCACCCCTAGAGCCCTCTGAATCAAGGCTTGAAACTCGAGCGCCATGGCGTCATGCAAGAACCCACTACCCAACGTACAAACACGATGAAAGGAGCTTCTTCATGTTTAAGCGCAACGTTCTCGCGGTATCCATGACCCTCGCGGCCCTCTGCTCGGCCCAGGCTGCACTGGCTGACATCAACGGCGGCGGCGCTACCTTGCCACAACCGCTGTACCAGACTTCTGGTGTACTGACTGCCGGTTTCGCCCCCTACATCGGTGTGGGCAGCGGCAACGGCAAGGCAGCGTTCCTGACCAACGACTACCGCAAGTTCGTAGCCGGTGTTACCAACAAAAACGTGCACTGGGCGGGTAGCGATTCCAAGCTGACAACTGCTGAACTGACCACCTATGGCACTAACAAGCAACCTACCTGGGGCCCGCTGATTCAGGTGCCCTCGGTGGCTACTTCGGTTGCCATTGCCTTCAACAAGGCTGGTGCCAATGCGGTCAACCTCAGCGTTGACGATCTGTGCGGTGTGTTCTCGGGGCGTCGGACCGACTGGAGCCAGATCAGCGGCGCCGGTCGTACCGGCCCAATCACCCTGGTTTATCGCAAAGAGAACAGCGGTACCACTGAACTGTTCACTCGCTTCCTTAACGCCAAGTGCAAACCATCCCTGGAAGGCGGCACCTTCGCCGTGACTCAGGCGTTCGGCAGTAGCTTCTCCGGCGGTCTGCCGACGACTGCCCTCAACCCCCTGCAACAGCCGATTCCGGGCAGCACTACCACCCCGCCAGAAACCTATAAAGACACCAGCGAAGGTGTGATGAGCACGCTGAACTTCGCCGAAGGCCGAATCACTTACATGAGCCCGGATTACGCTGCGCCTACCTTGGCTGGCCTTGATGACGCTACCAAAGTCGCTACCGTTGCCGGTGTTTCGCCTGCTCCAGGTAACGTTTCTACCGCTATCTCTGTAGTAGCAGTACCTGCCGTAATCAACCGCGCCAACCCGAACGCCTGGGTACCGGTGTTCGCTGCTACCACCAGCACTACTGATCCAAGCGTAGTGGCCTATCCAGACAGCGGCTATCCGATCCTCGGCTTCACCAACCTGGTGTTCAGCCAGTGCTACGCCGACGCCACTCAGACCTCGCAAGTGCGCGCGTTCTTCACCCGTCACTACGGCAACGCGGTCAACAACGACACCGCCATCAACAACAACCGCTTCGTGCCACTGCCGAAGGCTTGGAAAGATGCAGTTCGTGAAACTTTCATCACTGCTGCCAGCGACCTGAGCATTGGCAAGTCCAACACCTGCAACGCCATCGGTCGTCCGCTGTAACCCACGCTTTCACCGACCCGCGACACCCAATCAGCAACGGCCTGTGCCGTTGCTGATTTTTTTTGCAGGTGCCTCTTTATTTTTCGTAGCCAGGTTTTGCCTTCAAAGATCTTGGGCACCCACAGTCGGTTGACGGACATCCGTCAAACCCTGCGTTAAGCATCAGCCTTATATGAATTTTCGATGACAGATGTTCAGTCCCGCCCCTCGCCAACCGCCTAACTCCCATACGTGACGCGCGTCGCCAGTCGCCCATGAGCAATAACAAAGAAGGATGATTCCAGATGGTCCGCTGCAAACCACCGGTTAACGTGAATGCCCAAGGCCCTGGCAACGGTCAGACGATCCTGCGCCTCAAGCCCCTGGCCCATGCCATTGCCTTGCTGCTGGTGGCGGGCAGTGCCCACGGTGCCACGGCCTTCAGTTCCGGCTGGTTCGCCGACAAGGGCGCGTCCCAGGCGGCGACGGCGGCGCGTCCCGGGGCGCAGGTGCCGGGGATGCCGCCGCCGTTGTCCCAGCAGGCCCGCGTCAACCAGCAGTTGCAGCGTTCCCTGAGCACCCTCAACACCAGCGTCGCGGCGATTGCCGCGCAACAGGCAGCCCAGGCAGCGGGGCGGCAGGCAGCGTTGGGGCACATCTCGACCATCCCCGATGGCCTCGGCAAGGGCGGGCTCCAGGTTGATAACAGCCTGACCCAGGGCTGGACCAATGCCAAGGGCCCGACCCAGAGCCAGGCCGGTGGCAAGACCACGGTGACCATCGAGCAGACCGCTGACAAGGCGATCCTCAACTGGGAGACCTTCAACGTCGGGCGCAACACCACCGTCGATTTCCAGCAGCAGTCCAACTGGGCGCTGCTCAACCGGGTCAATGACCCTAACGCTCGCCCCAGTGAGATCCAGGGCCAGATCAAGGGTGCCGGCACGGTGATGATCATGAACCGTAACGGTGTGGTCTTCAGCGGCAGCAGCCAGGTCAACGTACGCAACCTGGTGGCGGCTGCGGCCACCATCACCGATGACCAGTTCACCTTGCGCGGAATTTATGTCGATGCCAATGGCACCCAGCCAACCTTTACCGATGCGGCGGGCAAGGTCGAGGTGCAGCGCGGGGCGTTGATCCAAACTCATGCCCCGGCCACGTCCACCGACTCCGGCGGCTACGCCTTGCTGCTGGGCTCGGAAGTGGAAAACGCCGGCACCATCATCACGGCCAAGGGCCAGACCACCCTGGCGGCGGGCGACAGTTTTTATATCCGGCGCGGTGTCGGCACGGCGGGCAATGACCGTTCCACCACCCGTGGCAATGAAGTGGCCACCAGCCTCAAGGCCGGCAGTACTTCGGGCAAGGTCAGCAACAGCGGCTTGATCATGGCCTCCACCGGCGATATCACCCTCACCGGGCACCAGGTAGAGCAGAACGGCGTGGTCCTGGCCAGTACCTCAGTGGACACTCGCGGCACCATCCACTTACTCAACTCGGCCAGCGACAGCACCGCTAGCGTGACCCTGGGCCAGGGCAGCACCAGCGCGATTCTGCTGGACAGCAGTGGCAGCACCGCTCTCAACAGCCAGAAGGACAACGGCCTGATCAAGCTCGACGGCCATGCGGCCAACCTGATCACCGGGCAGTTCAATAATCTGAGCAGCGTCGCCGATCGCACCGACCAGTCGCGGATCGAGATCGTCAGCGCCAGCACCGTGGACTTCCAGAAAGGCTCGATTACCCTGGCCACCGGCGGTCAGGTGGTAGTCAGCGCCAGCCAGCGCAGCCTGGTGCGCGATGGCGCGATGATCGATGTGTCTGGTGCTATCGGCGTCAAGGTGTCGATGCAATCCAACAACATCAAGATCAACGTCCAGGGCAACGAGCAGCGCGACGCGCCGGTCAGCCGGGAAAGTGGCAAGTTGATCAACAATGATGTGTGGGTCGACTTGCGGGAGCTGGTGTTCGTCCCCGCGGGCACCAACGGCTATGCCACGGATCGTTGGTACACCGCAGGCGGTCTGTTGGAAGTGGGCGGCTACCTCGGCACTCAAGGCCACTCGGTGGGCGAGTGGATGGCCCAGGGCGGCACCGTGACCTTTACCGGCAAGGACGTGGTGACCCAGCAGGGCGCCCAGATCAATCTGTCGGGAGGTACCGTCGATGTGCAGGCCGGATATATCCAGCAAACCTGGCTCAAGGGCCCTGATGGTCGGCTCTATGAACTGTCGAAAGCACCGGGGGACATTCTGTACACCGGGTTCTACAAGGGCTTTGAAGACAGCAGTACACGTTGGGGCCGCACCGATCTTTACTACAATCCGCTGATCGCCTCGCAACGCCGCTATGAGGCCGGTTATACCGTGGGCCGCGATGCCGGCAAGCTGGTGGTGGGCACGACCAATGCGGTGCTGGAAGGGCAGTTGATCAGCGACGTGTTCCAGGGTGATCGCCAGACCCTGGCGCCCAATATCAACCTCGATGGTTATCAGCAGTCGCAGAAGGCAATGGCCCAGCGCGCGCAGCTGATCATTGGCCAGTACACGCCGATCTTCAATAAAAGCACCGGCACCTTGCGTTACGCCTTGACCCCGACCACGAACCAGGTGCTGATCGAGGGCAACTCCCAAAAGATTGCCGATGGCCTGGATCTGAGCACTGCGCTACCGGCCGAGCGTCAGGGCAAGCTGGTGCTCGACAGTGACCAGCTCAACGGCTACCAGTTGGGCGCCATCAAGGTGGGGGCCAAGCAGCAGATTGAGGTCAACGGTGCGCTCAAGGTGGCGGACGGTGGCGATATCACCCTGTATGCACCCGGGGTCAAGGTCAACGCCAACCTGACTGCCCACGGTGGCAGTATCAATGCCGGGAACGTGCTCAGTCAGATTTATCTCAATGGCAACAACGTTGTCACCGATGTGATCCTGCCGGGCTTGGCGGGAGTCAGTGTCGCCGATGGGGTCAAGCTGGATGCCTCTGGGCGCTGGAACAACCTGGCGCTGGACCCTGCGATCACCGACGGTGTGGCCTATATAAACGGCGGCAACGTGTCGCTGCGCAGTACCGGTGACGTGAAACTGGCGGCCGGTAGCCTGGTGAGTGTGTCCTCCGGCGCAACCATCGGCCTGGACGGCACGGTCAGCGGTGGCAAGGGCGGCAGCGTGACCCTGGGCGCCTTCGGTGCACTGGAGTTGGGCGGTGATATTCGCGGCTATGGCGTCAGTGGCGGCGGCACTCTGGCCCTGCAAGCCCAAAAGGTGCTGGTTGGTAATAACGCCAGCGTGCCGCAGGCCGGCACCTTGCAATTGGCCGGTGACTTCTTCAACAAGGGTTTCTCGGCCTATGACATCACCGGCAATGAAGGTTTGATCGTCGCCGATGGCGCGAAGGTCGACGTCAGCATGCCGGTCTACCGTTTAGGGGAACAGGCGGCGACTACGCCGAGCGGTAGCGACCCTGCCACGACCCTGGAACGCTGGACCCCGCTGCTGTATCAGGAAGATGCGACCAAGGGTGTGCTGACCCAACGCCGTGGTGCCAGCCTGAACCTGGCCGCCGGGTATCAGGACTCCACGGCCGCGCAGATGGCGACCACCGCCCTGACAGTGGGTCAGGGCGCAGTGATTAGTGTCGATCCTGGCCAGGCGATCAACCTGCGCAGCATCGGCCAACTGACCGTCAACGGCACGCTCAACGCCTGGGGTGGTAGCGTCAGCCTCGCGGGCATAAGTACGACTGACTCCGAAAAGGTCGATGCCATCGGCCACGGTCGCTCGATTTGGATCGGCGAGCAGGCATTGATTGATGTGGCAGCCCGCTCCGTAACCGCGGTGAACAATCGCGGCGGGCTTTACGGTCAAGTGCGCAACGGCGGCCAGATCACCATCGGCGGTGATATCAACCCGGCCACCGGCATCGCCAAGGCCAGCGACTTGTTTGTAGTGGTACGCGAAGGCGCGCGGCTGGATGCTTCTGGCACTCAGGCGCTGTTGGATATTCCGGGGCAGGGACGCACGCTGGTGGCGAGCAATGGCGGCAGTATTGCCTTTGCTTCCAACAATGGCCTGTACCTGGACGGCAGCATTGTGGCCAAGGCCGGTGGCAAGGGAGCCGCGGGTGGGCGCCTGGCGCTGGCGCTGGAGTCTGTGTATTACCAAAGAGCCTATGCCAACGATCGGGTTCTGGCTCCCCGCGAGATGATTCTCAGCCAGGTCCACCGGGCCAATATCTTACCCGATACTGCCGAGTCAGCTGCCGACTCGCTGATTTATGGTCATGGGCGGATCGGGGTAGATCAAGTGATAGCCGGTGGTTTCGACAGTCTCGCCTTGTTAAGCCGAACACTGTCATTTGCCGGTGATGTATCACTGAACATGGGACAAAGCCTGGAACTGTATTCCGGTGGTATGGGCTTGGCCCTAGGAGCTTCGAACACCTCGCAGGTTAGCCTTAATGCGCCCCATGTAGTGCTCAGCGGAATACTCTCGCCGCTCAGAAACGAAAACTTCCTGATTTCGCCGTCATCAGCGCAGAAGCCCGCGATACCAGGCCAAGGCCTGTTCACGCTCGACAGCGACTTGCTGGATATTCGCGGTGAGGTGTTTTTCGCACTCAATTCGGGTTTTGATCAGGTACACCTCAACAGCCGTGGTGATCTGCGGTTCCTCGCTGGTCGCGATGGCGCGGTGACAGAAGGCTTCAGCACGATACTGGAATCGGCGGGCGACCTGACCTTGCGCGCTGCCCGAATCTACCCTGGCAGCGGGATCAGCGCTCAGGTCTTGGTAGGCTCTCTGGGCGGCAATAACCAGAAAAAGGAGTTCGACCCAACGCGCACCCTGACTATTGAGAAAGTTGGCAGCGATACAGGTGTCGCGCCGTACTCGGTGTTCGGGCGCCTGCAACTGGGCGCCGCTACTATCAAGCAAGGCGGCGTGCTGCGTGCTCCCTTGGGGGTGATCGAACTCGGCAACCTGGGCAGTACCAGGGTCGAGCTGTTACCCGGCAGTCTGACCTCGGTCAGTGGCCGGGGCCTGGTATTGCCGTATGGCGGTACGGTGGATGGCCAGACCTATCGCTACAACGGCAAGACTGTGAATTTCGTGGGGCAGGGTGGGGTGGTGATTGGCAGCGGCGACCTGACGGTCGGGGTGATCCTGGGCGGCAAGTCCGTGGTGGTATTGCCCGAGGCTGTCCTGGACCTTTCCGGCGGTGGTGAACTGTTAGGGGCCGGGTTTATTTCCGGGCGCGGCGGTTCCACCGATGCGCGCTACAACCCGCTGGTGCAGTTCGGGGCCAATGGCGGGTTTGCGCTGCCGGGGCTGAACACCAACCCGGTGTACGCCATCGTGCCTGGCGCTCAGCCGGGGTATGCGCCGGTGGCCGCCGAGGGCGGTGCGGTGGCGCCACTGGTCGGTCAGCAGATCACCATCGGTGCCGGGGTTTCGGGGCTGCCGGCCGGTACTTACACCTTGATGCCATCCACTTATGCGCTGATGCCGGGGGCGTTCCGGGTTGAGATCAATGGCTTGGCCGGGCTGGGCAGTGACGCTGGTGCCACGCCAATGCGCAACGGCTCATGGTCCACGGTAGGGCGTTTGTCGATTATTAACACCGGTATCCAGAACGACCTGGTCAGCCAAGTGATCCTGACGTCGGCCGACACCTTGCGACGTTATTCCCAGTACAACGAAACCGGTTACACCCAATTCGCCATCGCCGATGCCGCCAAGCTCGGTGTGCCACGACCTTTGCTGCCGATGGATGCCAAGACCCTCAAGCTGGCGATGAATGTCGGGGGCGGCAGCGATACGTTTTCGTTCAAGGGCATTGGCCGCTTTGATGCAGCGCCAGGAGGCTTCGGCGGTACGGTGGCGCTGATCAACCGGTCACTTGGCGATATGCAGATCGTCGATGCCAGCAAACCGTTTGATCCAGGGTTCACCGGCTTGACCGTGGATGCCCAAAGCCTCAACGCCCTGGGGGCCAAGCGCCTGCTGGTGGGTGGCCTATCGATGGTGCTTTATGGCCAGGGTGGCAACACCATCGAATTTGCACGGGGGGAAAACGCCCCGGGTGGTTCGATCCTGTTGCGAGCCGGTGTGACCCTGGCGGCGCCGGAGGTGATTTTGGTAGCCGGTAGCGGCGATATCGTGATCGAGCAGGGCGCGTCAATCAATACCATCGGGCAGGGGGCGGCGTCCTATGATGCCCGTGATGGTTTTGTCTACAAAGGCGTGCCCAACATGCTGGCGGTGTCCAACGGCCTGCTCAATGTGCTGCCCTACGTTAATGCGGGGGATATCAAGACCGGCGGTATTCAGATTGGTGTCTGTGCCACTGGCAGTTGCTCGGGGCAAACCTCGCTCTATTCGCAGGGCAGCATCGTCGCGGCAACCGACACAGCCTTGGAGCTGGGCGACCAGGTGCGCTACGGCACTCGTCACCTGGCGCTGGCCTTGAGCAATATCAACGTCGGCAGCACCGCGGGCCTGGCCGATGCCGCAGCACGCAACGTGTTGCCGGCCGGCCTGACCCTCAACCAGCAGGTGCTCGATCGCTTGTTGCGTGGCGATACCCAGTTCGGTGCGCCGACCCTGGAAACCCTGCAACTGTCGGCCAGCAAGGCCTTCAACTTCTACGGCACCACGACTCTCGACACTTACGACCCTCAGACTGGCAAGTCGCGCCTGGACAATTTTCTGTTGTCCACCCCGGCGATTTACGGTTCCGGTGATGCCAACGATGTGGCCACTATCCACACCGCCCATTTGATCTGGCAGGGCTCCGAGGCAGCACCCGGAGCGGTCATCGCCGGCGGTGCCGGTATCGGTAGAGGGCGTCTGGATATCAACGCCGAGCGTATTGAGTTTGGCTATGGTGCCTTCTCTCAGAAGAGCACCACCAAGACCTTCGACCGCCTGGCCCTGGGCTTTGCCAACATCAACCTCAACGCCAGTGAACGCATCACTGCGAACCACAAGGGCAGCCTATCGGTGTACCAGCGCCAGTCTGGGTATGACCCGGTCAAGGGCTTCCAGTACATCGGTGGCAACCTCAATATCCTCACCCCGCTGATGACCGGTGAAGCCGGCTCGGCGAACCGCATCACGGCGGGCGGTGCGATTGACGTGGCAGCCTCGGCTGGTGTGCGTGGCACGGTTAACGGCCTGGGCGCCGAACTGTCCTTGCAAGGTGACAGCATTCGCCTGGCTACTGCGGTGGTGCTGCCTAGCGGCAAGGTCAGCCTGGGCGCCCGTGGCGACGTGATCCTTACTGGCGACGCCTTGATCGACGTCGCCGGTCGCGCCATCGCGTTCAACGACGTCACCCAATACAGCTGGGGCGGCGATGTGCTGCTGGACAGTCGCACCAACAATATCCTCCAGGCGGTGGGGTCAACCATCGACCTGTCGGCCACACACAATCGGGCCGGCAAGCTGCGGGCTATGGCGGTAGATGCGGCGGGGGGGATTGTCGACCTGCAAGGCAAGATCCTTGGCGGCAGCAGCGGCTATTACGATGCCGGCGGCACCTTGATGCCTTATCAGGCCGGTACCGTGGAAATCCAGGCCCAACGCCTGGGCAGCAGCGCCAACCTGGACCAACAGTTCGCCGACCTTAACCAGCGCCTGAACGGGGGCCAGGTGTTTGGCTCGCGCAGCTTCCAGCTCAAACAGGGCGACTTGACCATTGGCAACGGCCTCAAGGCCGGCACCATCAACGTGTCCGTGGACAACGGCAGCCTGTTGGTTACAGGCAGGGTGGACGCGAGTGGTGAGCGCGTTGGCAGCATCAACCTGGCGGGCAAACATGGCCTTACCCTGGATGGCAGTGCGGTACTGGACGCCCATGGCAGCAAGTTGCGGGTGGACAGCTACGGCAAAATCATCGACTCACCCAACCGGGCGATGGTAATCCTCGGCTCCGGCACCGGCCTGTTGACCTTGGCCGACGGTGTACGCATCGACCTGCGCCACGGCACCGACGTGGTGAAGGGTCACGACGGTCGCAATCGCGGTACCCTGGAGCTGAACGCGCCACGGCTGATCAACCCCGATGGCACCAGCAATGACATCGCCATCGACGCACATGGCCAACTAAATATCCAGGGCGCCCGCTCGATCACCCTCAACGGCATGATCAGCTACGACGATGCCGAGGTGAAAACCGACCCTACCGCCAGCGGTCGGCCATATCAGGTAATCGATCAGAACTACCTGGAGAAAAAGCATGATTTGAGCGTCAAGTTTATCGACGCTGCACTGCTCAACAATAATCTGCGGCAAAACAAACTCGCCGGCCTGAATAACGCGACCTACGCCGATGCCTTCCACTTGCGGCCAGGGGTGGAAATCGTTAGCAAAACGCCGGACGGTGATCTGGTGGTGCAGGGCGATCTCGATCTCTCTGGCTTCCGGTATGCCAGCCTCAACCCACACATCAAGAAGACAGACGATGTTTACGGTTCCGGTGAGTCGGGCAGCTTGACCTTGCGCGCCGGTGGCGACCTGAATATCTACGGCAGTATCAACGATGGCTTCGCGCCACCGCCCGAGACCGTTGATGACCAAGGCTGGGTGCTGTTGCCGGGTATCGACTTTACCGGCGGCGATATTGTGGTGCCGGGTCATGGCGTAACCCTGGCAGACGGCACTGCGTTCCCGGCGGGCACGGTGCTCAATTACGACCTGCCGATCAAGGGTATGACCATGGCTGCCGGTACCCGCTTGCCGGTGCGCGCGACCCTGACCCAAGACCTGGTGCTGCCGTCTGGCACTGTATTGGCTGCGTCGGTGCTGGATGCTTCCGGCAATGTGCTGTTGGCGGCAGGTACGTTGTTGAGCCAGGCGCACACACTGGTGGCCGGTTCGCAGTTGGAAGCTGGCAGCCTGCTGACGCAAGGGACTAAATTTGGGGCCATGACCTGGCCCAAAGGTGTGCCGCTGCCCTCCGTAGATGCCGCCACGAGGGCCACTGACAATATCGTCACCCTCAACGGCAATATACCGCTGCCACGGGGCGCACTCATTCCTTCGGGGACCAATATCAAGTTGCTGGCCGGTGCGGACTCGGTGCAGTTGCGTGCGCAAGTGGCTGGGAAGCCGAATCGGCTCTGGGCCATTTCGCCGATGCTGGCTGAAGGTTCGCAATCATGGTCGCTGCGCCTTGTGGCAGGGGCTGACACCGAGGCGGCGGACAGCCGCATCCTGCAAGCGCATCCGCGCAGCGGTGACTTGCATCTGGCGGACAGTCACTACGGCATGTTTGCCAAGCAACTGCCTCCAGAAGGTGTTCAAACGTGGACTGCGCAGGCGATCCTGGACCTCGGGCCGGATGGGGAGGGGCTCGATATCAAAGAGGGTGAGCCGATTGACCAGAAGATGTTTGACGACTTAAGCCTAGGCACGGTTGCCGACTTCTGTCTCAGTTCTGCGGAGTACTGCGCTATCAAGGCTCAATATGTATGGACCCAAGTCGCGGTGGACGACTTGGGCGTCGAAGAGGGGACGGTGATCACTGACGCGATTGTCAAGGAGTTCAACAATCCAACGATGCATTCGGTCGAGGATTTGTGCGCCCAGTTGCCCAGTTACTGTCTTTCCCTGAGCGTCACGAAGTATGCAGCAGTGCCATCAAGCACGCGTTTCAGTGTGATCCGCACCGGCACCGGTGACCTTGAGCTGCTCAGTGCCGGCAACCTGAGCATGGATTCGCTGTATGGGGTCTATACGGCGGGCACGTCCTCCACGTCCACTTACAAGGGCGACCCTTATAACCAGCCCAAGGCTCTGGGGCGTGGCAAGACCGTACTCAATGACCCTGGCAGCTACTTCGAACAGTTCGTCAACGGTGACACTGGCAGCCTGTACCGTGCCTGGTACCCGGAGGCAGGCGGCAACCTGACGATGAACGTAGGTGGCAACCTGACGGGGAACATCGTTGCTCCACTCAATAGCGGCTTTTTTCGGCCTAACCCTTTGGATGCCGGCACAGATTCGGCGAGTGTGGGTAATTGGCTGTGGCGCCAGGGCAGTGCGGATGTGAATGTCGGCGGCCAACCCCAACCGACGGCCTGGTGGATCAACTTCGGTAGCTACACGGCCGACAATGACCTGGCGAGTAAGGCTGCCAGTGCGGATCAGTTGGTCGGCTTTACCGGTTTCGGCACGTTGGGCGGTGGTGATCTGGACATACAGGTCGCGGGTGACGCAGGGTTACTTCAGCGCATGGCCGGTAATGCCATGCGTTCCTCCGCCAACCCGCGCAGTCAAGGCCTGGTGCTGGCCGTTGGCAGTACTGGCCGAGTGGCGAGCGATGGCAGTCTGCAGTTGACGGGCGGTGGCGATTTGCGCGTGCGTATCGGTGGTGCCGTGAACCCGGCCAGTGACCTTTTGGTCGGCGGGCAGAACGGCATGCTGGTGAATTTACGTGGTAATGCGCAGTTGCTTGGCGGTGCCCTGGGCCAGATTGACCTGCACTATGGCAGCGTCAAGGAAGATCACGGTGCTGGCGAAACCCGGGCATTCGATGCATTGCAGGCCACCCGTGGCCGGGCAGTGGGCGGCATGACACTGGTGCCGGGCGATGCCACATTTAGCCTGGCGACACTGGGCGATGTTGTTTTGCAGGATGTGGTGGATCCAGGGCGAGTGGAACTGCTCAACAGTTCGCCATTCACACGTGGCTCCAAGGAACAAGGGAACTTGGAGCACGGTATTGGCACCAGTTGGTTCTCGCTGTGGACCGAACGTACTGCCATTGACCTGTTTTCAGCGGGAGGCAATTTGACCCCAAACACTGGAGGCATAGCGTCAGACCTGGCGATTGTCTATCCCTCGATTGTTCGGGCAACGGCGGCCAGCGGCAGTTTTTACTACGGCAAAGCCGCTGCCTCACCGCAGTTCGACCTGGATTACAGTTCTGCTCTGTTACTCGCCCCAGGCGCCCACGGCCAGTTGCAGTTCCTGGCTAACGACTCGATTTATGCCGGCGGTATGTTCGTGACGCCATCGTCGGCCGATCCGAGCGTCATGGCGACCCCTTCGCGTCCGGCGTTTGTCGGCAGGGTTAACAGTGAGGTCGCCGTTGACGGCAGCAACCTGTCGGCGAACGGTAGTCCTGCGAATGGCAATCCATTGCCATTGTTCGTCTTTGGTTCCGCCAGCGCGTCGACAACCTCGAACCGCTCAACCGACCCTGCACGTTTCTATGCGGTTACCGGGGATCTGGTGGGGGTCACCAGTGGACGGATCATCTCCTTTGACTCTGGCCCAACGTATCTTCATACGGGGCAGACCTGGTACGAGGGCGGTGCGCCGGTGTGGATGATGGCCGGACGGGATATTGTCAGCAGTGGCAGTCGGTTTAATACCATTCCCAGCCCCGAAAACGCCCTGTCGACGGGCAACCTGTTCATCCATAACAGCCCCAACGATATATCCATCGTCTCTGCCGGGCGCGACATCCTCTACAGCAACTCCCAGGTCGCCGGCCCCGGCACCCTGGAGCTGACTGCTGGCCGCAACATCCTCATGTCTGGCGGCGACGTCCTGAAGGGCGGCGAGGTAAGTGTCACCAGCCTCGGCCCTGTCGCCCCAGGCGATAACCGCCCCGGCGCGAGCATTGTCATGCAAGCCGGCGCCGGCCCCAACGGCCCGGATTATCGGCGCTTTGTGGAGGCCTACCTCAACCCGGCCAACCTGGCGCAGCCGGGTGAGGCGCTGTCAATCCAGGGCAGCAAGGTCGCCAAGACCTACGAAAACGAACTAGTCACCTGGCTGGCCGAGCGCTTCGGTTTTGAAGGTGACAGCGAGCAGGCCCGAGCCTATTACACGGCGCTGTCGGCGGAGCAACAGCGGGTGTTTGCCCGTGAGGTGTATTTCACCGAGCTCAAGGCTGCCGGCCGTGAATACAACCAGGACGGCGGTGCGCGCCAGGGCAGTTATGTACGGGGGCGGGCGGCGATTGCTGCACTGTTCCCGGACAAGGACGTGGCCGGCAATACGATCACCTACAAGGGCGATATCACCTTGTTTGGCGGCTCCGGCGTGCACACCAATTTTGGTGGCTCGATCCAGATGCTCACCCCTGGCGGCGGCCAGACCTTCGGCATCGAAGGCGCTGCACCACCGGCTTCGGCGGGGGTTATTACCCAGGGCGCGGGGGATATCCAGCTGTATTCCATGGGCAGCATTCTGCTGGGCCAGAGCCGGATCATGACCACCTTTGGCGGCTCGATCATGGGCTGGTCGGCAGCGGGGGATATCAACGCCGGCCGGGGGTCCAAGACCACCGTGGTGTATACGCCGCCCAAGCGGGTCTATGACGGTTGGGGCAATGTGACCTTGTCGCCGTCGGTACCGAGCACGGGGGCAGGGATTGCCACGCTTAACCCGATCCCGGAAGTGCCCGCGGGGGACATCGACTTGATTGCGCCGTTGGGCACGGTTGATGCGGGGGAGGCGGGGATTCGGGTGTCGGGCAATATCAACATTGCGGCGTTGCGGGTGGTGAACGCGGCGAATATCCAGACCCAGGGCAAGTCATCCGGGGTGCCGGTGTCGGCGGCGGTGAATACCGGGGCGATGAGCTCGGCCAGCGCGGCGGGTGCGGCGGCGTCCCAGGCGGCGGAAGATGCGGCGCGTAATCAGCAGGCGGCGGCGCGCGGGGACAGGGCTTCGATTGTGACGGTTGAGGTGCTCGGGTTTGGTACAGAGCCAGTACCGCGAGGGCAGGAGGATGCGCGCAGGGCGCCGGTGTATAACCCGGACAGTCCGGTGCAGGTGTTGGGCGCGGGGCCTTTGAGTGAACAGGCGCGGGCGCGGTTGACGGATGAGGAGCGGGGGCAGATTAGTTTGTAGGGTTTTGATGGACCTCTCGTTGTAACCAGTTTGGGGCGATCAGTGATTGCCCCTTTTTTTGCGGTCTTATAGCCGGCCGGAGGGGCGGGTGTTCGTCGGTCTGGATCAAATAATGTGGGCGCTGTCGAGCGTTAGCGAGGCTGCGCTGGCGGCTTTTGGGTGGGCTGTTTTAATCCTCCCGAAACAAGTCATGGGCATCCAGCAACCGATACGCAATCTCCGGCTGTTTCTCCAGCCCCTTGCGAATCGCCGTCGGGATCAACTTGCGGGTCTTGCGACACAGGCCCGGCAACTCGTCGATGACAATCTCAATCCCGCGCATGGTTTTCACTTCAGTGTGGCCGGGAGCAACGTGCAAGCGGATGCCCAGTTGCTGGTACATCAGCTGTTGCATGCGTTCCAGGTCCGGCAGGCTTTGCAGATTCTCAAGGCGTTCGAGCAGGCGTTTTTCTTCCTGGCGGGTTAGGTGCAGGATGCGCTGGTCTGCGTCGGGGGCGTCGAGCAATTGCTCACGTTCGCAATCGCAGGCGCCGGGTGGGCAGGGTTGGCGAACTGTCATGAAAACTCCCTCCCCACACCCGTGTTGATAGCTTAGTAGCTCAACTGGACGCCAAGGCTGCCCAGGGCCTTCCAGTACTCAGGATAGGTCTTGCCCACGCAGTCGGGGTCCTGAATTTTGATCCCCGCGACTTTCAGTCCCGCCAAGGCAAAGCACATGGCGATGCGGTGGTCGGCGTGGGTGTCGATCAACGCGTTGCACGAGGTGCCGGCTAACGCCGGATCGCTGGCCACCAGCAAGTCATCACCTTCGATGGTCGCCAAGCCGGGACGAATTTCGTTGAGACCGTCGTGCAGCGCCTGGACCCGGTCGCATTCCTTGACCCGCAGGTTGGCCAACTCGGTGAAGCGCACCGGCGTGTTGTTGAACGCGGCCAGCACGGCGAGGGTCGGGATGGCGT
The DNA here is from genome assembly GCF_040310325.1 of Pseudomonas sp. HY7a-MNA-CIBAN-0227. Lineage (NCBI taxonomy): Bacteria > Pseudomonadati > Pseudomonadota > Gammaproteobacteria > Pseudomonadales > Pseudomonadaceae > Pseudomonas > Pseudomonas sp. HY7a-MNA-CIBAN-0227. The sequence continues at coordinate 82,431 of NZ_JBEOPT010000020.1, forward strand.
CCTGCATTTGCGAACCGATGACCGTAGCCGGCATGTGCGGGAACTGCGCGATCACGGCCTGGGCCATGGCGTCGGGCTGAGTGAAGTCTTGTGGGGCAACGCCCAGGTCGATGGCGCCGCCGGTGAGGACTTCGGCGGCCCACAAGTAGGTGGCGGCGGAAGCGTCGGGTTCGATCAGGTAGTTATTGGCGGTATAGCCGGTGGGCGCCACGCGCCAGGTACTTTCGTCGACGACTTCGATCTGGGCACCGAAGGCGCGCATGCAATCGAGCGTCAGGTCAACGTAGCCACGAGCGCCAATGTCCTTGCCGGTCAGGGCCACTTCAATGGGTGCCTCGCCGCAGGCCGCCAGCATCAACAGCGCCGAGACGTACTGGCTCGACAGGCCGCCGTCGATCTCGAAGCGCTTGGCCTTGATCTGACCACTACCGTGGACGGTCACCGGAGGGCAACCTGTTGGGCTGTCGGCCTTGATACCGTTCTGGTTCAGGGTCGCCAGCAAGGGGCCGATGGGGCGTTTTTGCATGTACTCGTCGCCGTCCAGTATCACCGTGCCTTGCACGGTGGCCACCGCTGCCGTCAGGAAGCGCATCGCAGTCCCGGCATTGCCGAGAAACAGCGGCTGTGGGGGTAATTGCAGCTTGCCCTGGCCTGTGACGACGAAGGTCACGTCATCCGGCTCATCAATGACCACGCCCATCTGCCGCAAGGCCACCGACATATGGCGGGTGTCGTCGCTTTTCAACGCGCCGCTCAGGCGGCTGGTGCCCTTGGCCAGGGCCGCCAGCAACAGAGCGCGGTTGGTAATGGATTTCGAGCCGGGGGGCGCTACCTTGCCGTTCAGTGGAAAGTTGGGCGGTGTAACGGTCACGGTTTTCTGCGAACTCAAGGTACAAGGCTCCTGATTCAAGGCGGTGGTGGCGCGGAGTGGCCGGCTGGCGGAGACGAATAATCGGCCAAAGACGATGCCCTTGTCGAGCAGGGATCGTTGTGAGTGCCCGCAAGCAGGGATGCCACTGGTCGGCGTTGTCGAGAAGCCTGTCGATTGAGCGCCTGATGGATCGATTACAAGAAAGAACGGCTCGTTTCAATCCTGGTCGTTCATCCCTTCCAATCAGGAGAGTGATCATGTCTTACATCGATGGTTGTGTTATCGCAGTGCCCACTGCCAATCGTGAGCGGTTTATCCAGCATGCCAAGGCCGCGGCGGTGGTGTTCAAGGAGCACGGCGCGCTGAATATCGTCGAGTGCTGGGGGGACGACGTGCCCCAGGGCCAGGTGACCTCGCTGCCCATGGCGGTCAAGCTCAAGGACGATGAAACGGTGGTGTTTTCCTGGATCGTCTGGCCTTCGCGGCAGGTGCGCGACGCGGGGATGAGCAAGGTGATGGAAGACCCGCGCATGAAGGCCGACGTCAATCCGATGCCCTTTGACGGGCAACGGATGATCTATGGCGGCTTTGAGATGATCCTCAATAACTGAGGGGTTAGCGCTTGGCCAACCAGTAATCGTGCAACGCCCGCGCGGCCGGCTCGATGGCGCTGACCCGCTGCTGATGCAAACCTACGTCAAGATCGGCTGGCAATTCGAAGTTGTCCTGCTCCGCGCACCAGGAAATCTTTTCCAACTGCTCGGCTTGTTCGGCGGGCAGCTGTGGCCAGTTGCCCACGGCTGCGCCACGGATATAACCGAAGCACCATTCCTCGGCCAGGGTCAGCGGCTGATTCTGGTGCTCAGTTTCTTCAAAGCGGGCCTTGAAGCCTTGGGCGTTCACTGCCAACTGGGTGGCAATGGCGTTCATATGGCGCACGCACAGGTCGATAAATTGCTTGGCTTCGTCAGCGCTTTCCCAGTCCGGGTTCTGGCCACCCCAGATGGCCGGGAACCACTCGGCGACGTCCACCTGCGCCGGGCTGGATACCAGGGCGGCGAAGTAGCCGTCGAGTTCGGCCAGGTTCAGCACCGAGTGGTCGTCGCCGTACTTCAATAGAATGTCTTCGATGGATTCGAAATCGGCAGGGGCGAGGGGTTGGTCGTGCATGGAAATATCCTTTGTTCGTCGAGCGCCGCTGATGGGGCGGCTTAAAGCGCGGAGGATGGCGCTTGTGGGCGTTTTAATCCAGCGCCTTAATGTTGCGCGACCACTCAAATCACTTTCACCGCCCGTCCAATCGCCTGAATCGGCCCCGTCGGCTTACCCGTCGGCGAACCGCCTGGGTTCTCCAGGGTCATCTCGAACAATTGGTTCGGCGCCAGAGGCGGCAGTTTATCCAGCGGCACCGACAGCGTCTGCCCCGGCTTGACCAGCCCCAGGGATACCGGCCCTTGCCAGCCATCGCCTTTGGTCCAGAACTCCAGCGCCTTGTCCGCCGGTATTTCCATGACGCCCAGCGGTATCAGCTGAATCTGCTGATCGTTGCTCGCCTGGATGACCCAACCCGGTGCCTGGCTTTGCGGCCCCATCAGCACCACCACGTAGGCCGTCGGGTTGACCGCTGCCGTGCGGGTCAGCAGTAATGTTGCCAGCACCAGGCTCGCTACCATGGCGGTACCCGCCAAACCACGCCACAGGGCCAGCAGGTTCCACCACGACACCGACGAGCCCCCGACGGCGGGCCGTACCGAATGACCCAGGCTGCGTTCGATACGTCGCCACAGGTACACCGAGGGCGTGACAGGCTCGGCCAACTCCGTCAGCGGCAACAACCGTTGCTCCCAGGCATCGACTGCCGTTCGCAGGTCGGCGTCCTGTTCCAGGCGCTGTTGCACGTGCAAGCGTTGCTCGGCCGACAAGGTGCCCAGTACATATTCGTTCGCCAGCTCATCCAGCTCGCGAGGTGTGCTCTTTATCGTCATGCCATGCACTCACGCAGTGCCGCGAGGCTACGTTTGATCCAGGCTTTGACGGTCCCCAGAGGGGTGCCCAGTTTCTGTGCGATTTCGCTGTGGGAATAACCATCGACATAGGCATGCAACACGCAGCTGCGTCGGACCGGCTCCAAATGTTCCAGGCATTGGTAAATCTGCCCTGTGCGGGCACGGTATTCGAAGGTGTCGACGGGCGCTTCGGCGGTCAGTGTCTGTTCGTGCTCTGCACTGAGCGGCACTTCACGGTGATTGTTGCGTACGAAGTTGAGCGCCATGTGCCGGGTCACGCTGAAGATCCAGCCACGGGCCGAGCCTCTGACGGGATCGAAACCGGCGGCGCCGTTCCAAATGTTGATAAAGGCGTCATGCACGATGTCTTCCGCCAGGGCCTTATCCCGCACGATACGCTGGGCCACGCCCAGAAGGCGGGCGCTTTCCTGTTCATACAGTTGATGCAAGGCCTGCTGCTCGCCTCGGGCACATGCCAACAGGCAGGCTTCATAGTCAAAAAAGTGCTCGGGCAAGGTTTGGGCCACCAGGACAAGGTCAAGCCCCGGCCAAATAAGGCCGGGGTGTTATCGGAGCAGCGTAGATGACTTTGCTCTCGAGGCAAATTAATTGGCTGCCCAGAAAATGTAGTCCGCCTGATACTTCACCACTTCCTGCTTGCCTTTATTGGTCGCCGTGCATTCGGTGCTCGGCGCCACGCCACCCTTGAGCGCGACGCGCTGGATATAGCTGACACCACTCATGGCGCCCTTGCCCTCAGCCGGATTGGCCTTGACCAATTGGTAGGGCAGGTTGCCGGCGCTGGACGGCGCGACGGCCAATTGGGTGCCGGTGACTTTCGAGCCGTCCTTGGCTTGCCAGGTGGCTGGTGGGCCGAAGTAGGTGCCGACCTGCTTGCCGCTGCGGTCATTGAGCACAGCCTTGGGGCCGACGAAGAACCATTCGGTCTGCCCGACGGCATTGGCCTTGTCGCGGCATTCGTAGGTGATTTCGCCAACACCGGTGGTTTCCATGGCCACCTTGTGTCCGTCCGGCACCTTGATGCTGTCGGGCAACCCGGTCTGGGCAAAGGCTGCCGGAGCGGCAGCGAGCAGGCAGGTCAGGCAGAGCAGTGATTGTGCGTTCATCGGTCTCTCTCCGTAAGGGTGAACAACTGGGCAGCGGTGTGGCTGCTTCCTGTACTACTCACCGCGAGATCAAACGGATGCACTGATTGAAAAATAAATCGGTGGCAGACATTAGTCCCATGCCGACGTGAAGCCCTTGGCTTCGACGAACAGCAGCCGCACACTGTGACCCCGTAATACCCGAGGAGTGATTGGCAATGACCGGTGTTCACACGTCTGCTCAACAGGGGTTCTCTACCCAGGCTGCCACTTACGCCCAGGGCCGACCGGACTATCCACGGCAACTGACCGGTTGGCTGACCGAGGTACTGCAGATCAATGCGCAGTCCACGGTGGTCGACCTGGGAGCCGGGACCGGCAAGTTCACCCGCCTGCTGAGCACTGTTGCGCCGACAGTGATTGCCGTCGAGCCTGTAGCAGCCATGGGCGCGCAGTTGACGAAGGGAATGCCGGATGTGCATCTCTTGACAGGTACCGCCGAAGCGATCCCACTTGAGGACGCCAGTACCGACGCCCTGGTCTGCGCCCAGTCCTTCCACTGGTTTTCCACGCAAGCGGCACTGCGCGAAATCCACCGAGTGCTCAAGCCCGGTGGCCGCCTGGGGCTGATCTGGAATATGCGGGATGAGTCGGTGGATTGGGTCGCGGCCATTACTGCGATCATCACGCCCTATGAGGGCGATACTCCGCGCTTTCATACCGGGCAGTGGCGCGCGGCGTTCACCGGAGAGTATTTCTCGGCAGCGCAAATGACCTGTTTCCCCTACACCCATGTTGGCAGCCCGCAAGAGGTGATCATGGACCGCTTCCTGTCAGTGAGCTTTATCGCCGCGCTGCCGGCCGACAAGAAAGCGACGGTGACCGAGCAACTGCACACCTTGATCCAGACTCACCCAGCCTTGCGCGGCCGCGACACGGTGGCCTTCCCGTATCAGACCCAGGCCTATAGATGTCTGCGTGTGGACTGAATCAATCGAGCTGACAAAAAGGCATAAAGTCAGATCGTATTGATATAAGTAGTTATAAGAAAAATCGCTATGCTGCGGCCAGTATTTTATAAGGCCGTAGGTAGTTGTAATGGATGTGGGTAATTTTGGTTTCGTTGTCGCAGGCCTGCTTGTTGGATTTATCGTCGGTATGACCGGTGTGGGCGGGGGCTCGTTGATGACGCCGATCCTGTTGTGGTTTGGTATCAACCCAGCCACCGCCGTGGGCACCGACCTGCTGTACGCCGCCATCACCAAGGCTGGTGGGGTGCTGGTTCACGGCAAAAACAAGAACATTGACTGGACCATCACCGGCTGGCTGACCCTGGGCAGCGTGCCGGCAGTGTTGCTGACGCTGTGGTTCCTCAAGAGCCTGCACACCGACCCCACCGCCATGAACGAGGTGATCAAGCAGGCGTTGGGCGTGGTACTGCTGTTGACGGCCATGGCGATTCTGTTCAAGAAAAAGCTGTTGGCCTTCGCGCAACGTCATGCCGGCGATCACTACCACATGAGCTCGCGCAACCTGAACGGGCTGACAGTGGTCACTGGCGTGATCCTCGGCACCATGGTTGCGCTAACCTCCATCGGCGCCGGCGCCCTGGGCACCGTGGCGCTGTTTATCCTGTACCCGTTCCTGGCCACCAAACGCCTGGTGGGCACCGAAATCGCCCATGCGGTGCCGCTGACCCTGGTCGCAGGCCTTGGGCACGCGAGCATGGGCAACATGGATTGGCATCTGCTGGGGTTTCTGCTGATGGGCTCGCTGCCGGGGATCTACGTGGGCAGCCATATGTCTGGAAGGGTGCCGGACGAGCTCCTGCGCCCTTGCCTGGCGGTGATGCTGGGGTTGATTGGGTACAAGTTGGCGTTTTGAAACAGTCGCCACAACAAGACTCTCTTCAGCATTTTGCCGATCACGAGCGCGACTTATCCAGCCACTCCACCGCCGTACGCCAGATACAAATCCCCAGGAAGTACGCCGACATCAACAGCCACAAGCCCATGGTCAGGCTATTAGTGTACGGCTGGTCGATCACGAGCAATAGGCTGCACAGCAACCACACCGTGGTCACCGCAATGTTGAGCGGCATAAAACGCTTGACCCGGAACGGGTGCAGGAATTTCATCGGGGTTAGGGTCAACAGCGCCAGGCCGATCACGGTAAAAAGCGTCACCCAGGCAGACGGGTCGATGATATAGACACACAGCGCAACCACGTTCCAGGCAGCGGGGAAGCCCTGGAAATAATTGTCCTTGCTCTTCATGTTGACGTTGCAAAAGCAGAACAGCGAAGAGACCAAGATCACCGACACCGTGAACAGGTGGGTGAAGTCCGGCAGGTCGATGTAGCGGTAGATAAACAGTGCCGGGATAAACACGTAGGTCAGGTAGTCGATCACCAGGTCCAGCACCGAGCCATCAAAACTGGGCAGCACCGTCTGTACATTGACCCGGCGCGCCAACGAGCCGTCGACGCCATCTACTACCAGCGCCAGGCCCAGCCACAGCAGGCAGGCCTTGGGCTGATTCTCCAGCAACGCCAGGGTCGCCAGAAACGCCAGCACCACACCGGTGGCGGTAAAACCGTGGGCGCCCCAGGCTTTGAGTCTGGCTACATGTAGGGTCGATATCACAGGGGCGTTCTCCAGAAGGTGAAACGGGGCAGCCGACGAGTGTGACGCCGTCGAATCTGGCCAAAGGGTGCAAGTATCGACCGGGAAGGAGGGAATAAGGTTCACCACCCGGCGTAAGGGTTAGCGTAGCAAGCGCTGGGCGATATGACATCAGCCTTGACGAAAGACCAGCGCCTTCAGGCCGCTTTGTGGATCGATATCAGGGAATTCCGGCGGGTTTTCCAGCCGTTGCTCAAAACGCAGGCTGGGTGCTTCGCGGGTTACGCCGTCGATCAGGAAATCTTCGCCAAACGCCGGATCATTCATGCACGCCAGCACCGTGCCCTTTGGCGTGAGCAAGTCTGGCAGGCGGCGCAAGACGCGCTGGTAGTCCTTGGTCAGCAAAAAACTGCCCTTTTGAAAGGACGGCGGATCGATGATCACCAGCTCATAAGGGCCGCTGCTGGTGACCTTGGCCCAGGACTTGAACAGGTCATGTCCCAGAAAGCTGACTTTACCCAAGTCATGGCCATTGAGCCGATGATTGTCGCGACCTCGGCTCAGGGCGCCACGGGCCATGTCCAGGTTGACCACATGGGTGGCCCCACCTTCGATGGCCGCCACGGAAAAACCGCAGGTGTAGGCAAACAGGTTCAACACCCGCAGGCCCTGGGCATGCTCGCGGACCCAGTTGCGGCCATAGCGCATGTCGAGAAACAGACCGCTGTTCTGCTTTTTGCCCAGGTCGATGAGATAGCGCAGGCCGCCCTCGGTGAGGGTCAACTCGTCGACGATCTCCCCCAGCAGCCACTCGGTGGTGCTTTGCGGCAGGTAGCGGTGTTGCAGAGCCAGGGTATGGGCACCGGACTGCTGCCATTGGCTGGACGCGGTGATGTGCGTCAACAGCTGTTTCAAGGCTGCCAGCTCTGTCGCCTCGGGCTCCTTGAACAGCGACACCAGCACCACGCCTTGCAGCCAGTCCACGGTCAACTGTTCCAAGCCCGGCCAGCAACGACCACGGCCGTGGAACAGGCGCCGAGTCTCCGTGGGGGCGGTTTGCAGGGCGGTGAGCAAATGGGCGTTGAGGGTGGCGAGTGCGTCTGGGTTCATCGGGCAGCGTCGGTCATTGAGCGGGCGGCATTTTAAACACAATTGCGGGGTTTAAGGGGGTTGCAGCACAACGTGCTCGTAATGCTGGGTTTGGCAGTTATTCATGCTCAAAAAATGTGCTTGATCGGCCTATAACAGTCAAAAAATCCTCTGGCGCCGACATAAACTGGAAAAAAGCCTGGAGGTAGCCCATGAACGGTTTCGCGAGTGCAGTGAGTCAGACAGCGACAGACCAGCAAGAGCTGGCCGAATGGCGTGACGCCCTGGCGTCGCTGGTAGCCAACGCCGGGCCCGCGCGAGCCAGGGAGATCCTCGACATGCTGGCGGATGCCGGCGGCACTCCCACCATCGCCTGGAAGCCGCGTCACGGCACGCCCTACATCAACAGCATCGCCGTGGACCAGCAAGCGCGTTTCCCAGGCGACCTGGCCACCGAAGAACGGCTCGCCTCGGTGGTGCGCTGGAATGCCCTGGCCATGGTGGTACGGGCCAACCAGGCCTATGGCGAGTTGGGCGGTCATATCGCCAGCTACGCCAGTGCCGCGGATTTGTTCGAGGTGGGTTTCAATCATTTCTTCCGCGCCCGTAATGACAACTTTGGCGGCGACCTGGTGTTCTACCAGCCCCATTCTGCTCCCGGCATTTACGCCAGGGCCTTCCTTGAAGGCCGCTTGAACGAAGCCGATCTTGAGCACTATCGCCAGGAAATCGGCGCACTCAAGGTCGGTGCCCGAGGGTTGTCCAGCTACCCCCATCCGTGGCTGATGCCGGACTTCTGGCAATTTCCCACTGGCTCCATGGGCATTGGGCCCATCAGCTCGATCTTCCAGGCGCGGTTTATGCGTTATCTGCAGCATCGCGGCTTGCAGGACACCACTGACCGCCACGTCTGGGGCGTCTTCGGCGACGGCGAAATGGACGAGCCGGAAAGCATGTCAGCGCTGACCCTGGCCGCCCGGGAAGGCCTGGATAACCTGACCTGGGTGGTCAATTGCAACTTGCAACGCCTCGACGGCCCGGTGCGCGGCAATGGCCGAATCATCGACGAGCTGGAAGCGTTGTTTGCCGGCGCCGGCTGGAACGTGATCAAGCTGGTGTGGGGCTCGGACTGGGATGGCTTGCTGGCGCGCGATGCGGATGGCTCGCTGGTGCGCACCCTGTCCCAGACCGTGGACGGACAATTTCAGACCTTTGCCGCCAAGGACGGCGCCTACAACCGCGAGCATTTCTTCGGCCAAAGCGAAGCCCTGGCCAAATTGGTAGAAGGCTTGAGTGACGAGCAGATCGACCACCTCAAGCGCGGGGGCCACGATAGGGTGAAAATCCATGCCGCTTACCACGCTGCGCGCTTGGTAAAAGGCCGCCCGACGGTGATCCTGGCGCAGACCAAAAAGGGCTTCGGCATGGGCGAGGCGGGTCAGGGCAAGATGACCACTCACCAGCAGAAAAAACTCGACCGTGATGCCTTGATCGCCTTTCGCAATCGCTTCCAGTTGCCGCTGTCGGACGAGCAGGCTGAGTCCCTGAGCTTCTATAAACCGGCTGATGACAGCGCCGAAATGCGCTATCTGCACCAGCGCCGTGCTGCCTTGGGCGGTTATGTACCTGGCCGCGTCCAGCAAGCGGAGCCTGTAGGCGTGCCACCGATGGCAGGCTATGCAGGCTTCGCAACCCAGGCGGGCGGCAAGGAAATGTCCACCACCATGGCCTTTGTGCGGATGCTCAGCAACCTGCTCAAGGACAAGGCCCTCGGGCCACGCATCGTGCCGATTGTGGCGGACGAAGCGCGGACCTTCGGCATGGCCAACCTGTTCAAGCAGATCGGCATTTACTCCAGCGTCGGCCAGCGTTACGAGCCGGAAGACATCGGCTCGATCCTCAGCTACCGCGAAGCCACCGACGGGCAAATCCTCGAAGAAGGCATCAGTGAAGCCAGCGCCATCAGCTCTTGGGTCGCGGCGGCCACCAGCTATTCGGTGCACGGTTTGCGCATGCTGCCGTTTTATATTTATTACTCGATGTTCGGCTTCCAGCGGGTCGGCGATTTGATCTGGGCCGCTGCCGACCAGCGCGCCCGTGGCTTCCTGCTGGGCGCCACGGCGGGCCGTACCACCCTGGGCGGCGAGGGCTTGCAGCACCAGGACGGCAGCAGCCACCTGACCGCCGCTACCGTGCCCAACTGCCGGGCCTATGACCCGGCGTTTGCCGGCGAATTTGCGGTGATCCTCGACCATGGCATGCGCCAGATGCTGGAGCACGACATCGATGAGTTTTACTACGTGACCCTGATGAACGAAAACTACCCGCAGCCCACGCTGCCGGGAGGTGTCGAGGCGGCAATCATCAAGGGCATGTACCGTCTCAGCGAACAGGCCAGCGGCAAGGTACGCCTGCTCGGCTCCGGTACGCTGGTGCGCGAAGCCCAGGCCGCTGCGCAATTGCTGGCGGACGATTGGCAGGTGCAAAGCGAGGTGTACAGCGTCACTAGTTTCAGCGAACTGGCGCGGGAAGCACGGGAGGTGGAACGCTGGAACCGTCTGCATCCTGGGCAAGCACCACGCCACAGCCATTTGGCCGACTGTTTGCCCAAAGGCGCACCGGTGATTGCAGTGTCTGACTACGTGCGGGCGGTGCCGCACATGATTGCTTCGTACCTGGATTCGGCTTTCACGGTGCTTGGCACCGATGGCTTTGGTCGCAGCGATACCCGTGCGGCGTTGCGGGATTTCTTTGAGGTGGACCGCTATCACATCGTGTTGGCAGCGCTCACGGCATTGGCGGAGCAGGGGAGCCTGGATCGCGAGGTATGCCAGCAGGCGATTGAGCGTTATGGGTTGCAGGCGGAGCGAGGCGCGTCCTGGACCTGCTGAAATCTTCTAGACAATGAAGATTAAAGGTGGGAGCTGGCTTGCCTGTGATGACGGTGTACCCGTCGAAAAACGGCTGACTGACACTGCGCTATCGCAGGCAAGCCACACTTGTTTTGCGGCGTCTTAGATACTGGCTATCAAAGGCGCACCAAACGCCTCCCTGAGAAACCCAGGCGCGATGTAGCGCTGATAGTGTGCTTCGGAAAGCAGGAAAAACTCTCGATCAATGGCATCCCGCAGATCAGTCAGGTTGCGCTCACGAAACTCCGGCAGCAACGCCAGCCCATAAGCATCCAACTTCGAAATCACCCGTGCGCCCCGGGCAATCAACTGATACGCCCAGCAATACGGTGACTGCTGCGGCATAAAACGGATATTGCGGTCTTCCAGTTGCTGACGCAGGCGGGGTGCATCGAACACCTCAAGCTTGCTGGTCATGACCTGCACCAGCAATTGTTCGAGGCGCAGCCACACGGCTTGCTTCTCTTCACCGCTGTAGCCATTCCATTGAATGACTTCATGGTGATAACGCTTACAGCCCCGGCAGACCAGGTCCCCGTAAACGGTGGAGCACAGGCCGACGCAGGGTGTCTTGATGGTTTGATTGGGCATAAATAGCTGTTTTGCGGGATTTTTGAGGGCATCGGAATCGGGTTCGAAAACAGGATCAATGTGGGAGCTGGAGTGCCTGCGATGCAGGCGACACGGTGTATCAGCAAGCTCCCACACTAGGTCTCGATCAATCCCAGCTAAGCGCACCGCCAGTCTGATATTCGATCACACGGGTCTCAAAGAAATTCTTCTCTTTCTTCAAGTCCATGATCTCGCTCATCCATGGGAACGGGTTCGTGGTCCCTGGATACTCTTCCTTCAAGCCAATCTGCGACAGGCGACGGTTAGCGATGAACTTGAGGTAGTCCTC